>JAZDKH010000327.1:0-5060 GCA_043803325.1 Methanobacteriota archaeon
CCAAAAAAGATCTCGGTTGTCTCGATATTTCTTGCCCAGTTCAAGAGCCCTCTCATCTATATTCTGTTAGCAGCAGCTCTTATTTCATGGTTTCTTGACCATATGACCGATACCGCATTCATCGGTATCGTTGTTGTAGTCAATGCAATCATTGGCACAATACAGGAATGGAAAGCTGAGAAAAGTGCCAAGGCTTTACAGCAGCTTTTCCGGATCACGGCAACGGTCTCAAGAGACGGGAAAGAAATCCGCATCCCTGCTGAAGAACTTGTACCCGGAGACCTTGTCACGCTCGAATCAGGAGCAAGGGTTCCTGCAGATATCAGGCTTTTCAAGGTTATCGAATGTGCAATTGACGAGTCCATTCTCACCGGCGAATCTGTTCCGGTAACAAAGAAAATATACCTACTTCCTGAGGATACACCGGTGAGTGACCAGGTGAATATGGCTTTTGCCGGAACTACCGTTATCAGGGGAATAACCTATGGGCATGTCACCAGCACCGGGGTATGTACAGAAGTAGGAAAAATCGCTTCAGCAGTGGCAGATACCGGTGTCACCAAACCGCCATTGATCATACGGATGGAAAAATTCTCACAGCATATTGCTATTGCTGTCCTTTTTATATCGCTTATTTTGGGATCTATCGCGATCATGCAGGGGATGGGCATCATTGATGTCTTTTTCTTTGTTGTAGCACTTGCCGTATCTGCCATCCCAGAAGGACTTCCGGTTGCACTCACCGTAGTTCTTTCAATTGGTACGTACCGGATGTCACAGAGAAACGTCATTATCAGGAAGATGACCGCGGTGGAGAGTCTTGGATCGTGTACATTAATAGCTAGTGATAAAACCGGAACTCTTACCGTTAATGAACAAACCGCTCATGCTATAAAGATCCCCGGAGGAGAATTCCTTTCGATATCAGGAACCGGTTATAATGGTGAGGGAAATATTACATTTCACAACGGAGTATCTCTCCCGCCGGAAATCCTGAGACATGTACAGCGACTCTGTTTTATCGCTACCCTGTGCAGTGAAGCAAGACTGGATCCTGAGGAACAGGGGTGGTCACATTCAGGCGATCCCATAGATGTTGCATTTCTTGCTCTTGCACGAAAAGCAGGACTTGATACTACAGAACTGATCCGGACAATTGAACGTCCGCTCTTTATTCCGTTTGAAGCAGAACGCAGATATTCTGCTGCAGGATTTATTGATGGAGATACCTACCGGTTTGGGGTGAAAGGAGCAGCTGAAGCAGTGATTCCGTGGTGTGTCTCCATACGGACTGAAGAAGGGGACGTTCCTGCAGATCGCGATGCACTTCTGGCCTCAGCAGAGCAACTTGCAGAAGAAGGATATCGGGTTCTTGCTCTTGCTGAGGCAGTAAAACCCGGATTGCCAGAGGAGCCTGCCATATCTGATCTCCCTTCGCTCGTACTGCTCGGTCTTATCGGATTTATTGATCCGGTCAGGTCTGATGCAAAAGCGTCAGTTATTGCCTGTCAGGATGCCGGGGTAACCGTGGTGATGGTTACCGGAGATCACCCGGCTACAGCCCTTGCCATCTCAAAAACACTCGGTATTGCTGATGACCTGTCAATGGTGCTGACCGGAAATGAAATTGACGAGATCGGTTCTTTTGAAGTTCCCGAGTTCTTTGACAAAGTAGAAACAGCACGGGTATTTGCACGGGTTACCCCGATTCAAAAACTCGCGATCGTGGATGCACTCATCAGGATGGGCCATTTTGTGGCAGTGACCGGTGACGGGGTAAATGATGCAGCTGCTCTTCGTCGTGCCCATATCGGCGTTGCTATGGGGTCCGGAACAGATATCGCCAAGGATAATGCAGCAATGATCGTCACTGATGATCGGTTTGGCTCAATTGTTGCCGGTATTGAAGAAGGGAGATTTGCCTATGACAATATCAGAAAAGTCACCTACCTGCTGATTTCGACCGGTGTTGCCGAAGTTATTCTGTTCACCTGTTCACTTGTGGCAGTTCTTCCCCTCCCGCTCATTGCGGTTCAGCTGCTCTGGCTGAACCTGGTCACAAACGGGATTCAGCATGTCGGTCTTGCATTTGAACCGGGAGAACCGGGTGCCATGACACGTCCTCCCCGGCCCCCGGGTGAAGGTATCTTTAACCGGCTGATGATTGGTGAAGTTGTAATATCATCTCTGGTCATGGGGATGATTGGGTTTGGTGTATGGTACTTCCTGATTTCAAGTGGATATGAGGAGAACACAGCCCGGAACCTTGCATTACTTCTGTTTGTATTTCTTGAGAACGTTCATGTGTTTAACTGCCGGTCAGAATACACTTCGGTCTTTAAATTGCCATTAAAACGAAATCTGTTTCTCATTCTCGCAGTTATTGGAGCACAGGGTATTCACCAGATTGCCATGCATGTACCTATACTCCAGGAGGTTCTCGGATTACAGCCGGTGAGCATGAATGAGAGTGCCCTCCTTCTCGCTATAGCACTCATTGTGGTTCTTGTCATGGAGTTGTTTAAGTTGATATGGCCAATGACGGAGGGTAAAGATCCTTCGCCCACGAGGCAGCCGTGACCAAAGAGACACAGGAGGAGATCCGCTCAAGGATACCGCAGGTTCGGTCCTGAATATCCTTCTGAATCTCCGGGTCTCAGCCGGAAGGGTTATCATCCCCCGGTTCTCCAGGTCCCAGGAGTGAAGCATTATCGGAATCAGAGGATTCGTTGTCCGGTGCCGGGCTGGGACTTCGGAGAGGGGGCTAGGGAAGGAGGGATTACTTCCCGCGAGAGAGAATATATGTCCCGTCTTTTTGCGCTACACATATTTGTCCATTACGGATAGCAATCCATGTTGGTTGGTTAAGGTTTTGCATAACAGGAATTACCTTTCCATATGGATCGATCTGCGCAATGGTATCATCATAGCAAACATAGATAGTATCCCCTTCAATTGCCATGCCCTTTATCGGTTTACCAACATTTGCTAAACTTGCTAAATTCCCTTCCTGAGTAATATGCTGAATAATCAGGCCATCGGTGTCTGCATAATAAATACCCCCTCCCTGAGTTACGACCAGACTTTTGGGGTTTTTGACACCGGAATTAACACTTGACATGGTTCTTGATTGGGTAATCTTGTAAATTTTTCCATCATATCCTCCGGCAATATATAGAGTGTCCGTACCATCTACTCCCATGCCCTGAGGACTCCAGATTCCGGACCCTATCAACGTTTTTGTGCCATCCGGAGATATTTTCTGAATAGTGCCGTCAAAGGATCCAACATACAGATTTCCAAGAGAATCCAGAACCGGGAACCTTGGTTTGTCAATTCCTGAAGCAATAATTGTTTGTTCTCCACCAGGGGATATTGTTACCACAGTGCCCTTGGAATACTCTGCGAGAAATATGTTCCCTTTTTCATCAATTGTGCAGAATGTAGGGGAATCAGAAATTTTACCCTGCTGAGAAGAACTGACAGTCGGTGTAGGGGTACTCGTTGGAATCGTTGTCACAATAATGGTTGTACTAATAGAGGGAGTGAGAGATGGAACAAGGGGAGAAACAGAGGTTGGAGTTAGAGTTAAAATCGTATCCGCTCCTGATTGCTGAATCTGCAGTTGATCAACAAATACTTGTGCAGATATCTCTCCACTCAATAATTTTAAAATATTGTCTTTATCTGATATAATTAGGGTTTTGTTATCGTTGTCTCCAATATATTCAAACACTACTTTATCTACCCAGGGAGCATCTTCAACAACGAGCAAAGCCATTGCAACATAATCATTCCAAAAACTGTCTTCATCTGCAAGGTATTCAAGGGATATGGATGCCGTTGCCTTATCTATTTTTACCTCCTGAATAAGAGCATCAAAAATGGCAAGATCACTTTCTATTTTAAACTCAGGATTTCGAATATCCTCAAATACCAAAGTATCGTAATTATTTTTTTTCAAATCAGTACAAACAGCATTTAACGCAAAAATGGGTTCTTCCATGAAATATGCTTCAACTCGTATATATTCAAGGCCAGTTTTGTCACATGCTGTTTTGGCAATTGAAAACATTACATCATTGAGATTCTCATCCGGAATAGATTCAAAACGGATCAGAATGAATGGGTTTTCTATTGCCACATAACAATCTGTAAATCCCTGATTTTGTAAATCAAGTAATATCTCCTGCTCTCTATCAATATCCCCGGCTACAATGGACCCAATCAATACAAGAAATATTATCAGAAATAAACTGGTCCGGATGGAAGAGATAAAGAATTTCATTGTAGTTCACCTTTTTCCCGCAGCATCTGGATGTAGAGCGTAATTCTTCCCGCCTGGGTCTTCAGATTAAAAGGAGTTCCCACCTGGTCTTTGGACATCGTATTCAAATAAGATACATGTTTCCCATACCCCGTGTAACCCCAGGTTTCGGCTAGTTGTTTCTCTGTCTCATCTATCGTTCTTGACCAGGAATCTCCAGATTCACGCCGTTCCTGGGCGATTGCCTTCGCTTCAAAAAATTCTTTTTCGTATTGTGATGCGATAGTTTTCTTAATACCTAGCTCCATAAATTGAAGCGTATATTCAAAGGGTTTTGTGAGGGTGCTTGTGGGAATCAGGTTTTTTCCAGGTGATAACGATTTCTGTATATCCTCTACTCCATTCAATGAAGTATATAGTTCAGCCTGGGTTGATGATACACCCAAATCTTTCTGTGTTTTTTTAATATTTCCATCGTTTGAGAATATTTGGGTATCTTTTGTAGCCTTAATGTAATCTTTAAAGATTTTTCCGAAACCATAGGGAACATTGACAACGACCTCATCAATAATTTTATCTGCCTGCTGATTGATTGAGTATTTTAGTTTAAAGAACAATCCAGGGAGTTCATCTTTTTTAACTGGTATATTCTCATCCTTTTGAACTTTCTTTGTATCTGTTCCCTGGATAGTCTTAATTTCTAATTTTTCTCCCCCGGTGCTTTGAATAATTTTATTAATTTTGTCTTGTGTTTTTTCGATTTCCGGTTTGATTTCAGATACTTTTATATCAG
>JAZDKH010000328.1:0-3079 GCA_043803325.1 Methanobacteriota archaeon
ATCCTGACCAGAACAGGATATGAATAACCTGCCAGAAGAAAGGAAATGGCTCCTTATAATAAGAAGTGTCAGGAATATCGAATCCTAACACCCGGAGTTGCTGACCTTCATATCCTGGAATGAATGGGACTGAGAGTAGCATCAAAAATCCAATTGGAGAGAATGACATCTGGGTTCTCTGGATTACTGCCTGACCGTTATAGTACACGACACCCATAAATCCTGTTTCATGGGGTCCAAGATCTGCCGGCCAGGATGAAAGGTTGAGTTCGTGTTCCACAAGGGCTCCATCCTTCTCAAAAGCGACGAGTACATGATCACCTGGTCGTGACAGGTTCAGAATATTTCCGACATCAGTCGTCGTAGTGATTGGAGATCCATTAACTGCTCTGATTATTGATGGGATGGGGATACCTGCGGTCGCAGCAGGATAATCTTTGTATAATCCGACTACAATAGGATCGGTGCTCGGCTCTGCCCATCCTATCATGCTGACAAGCAGAGCAAAACAGAGTACCCCGATTACCAGATTATTCATGATACCTGCACCGTACATCCGCATTCTTGGCCAGGAATCTGCCTGTTTCACCCCCTCTTCATCTGGTTCTACAAAAGCTCCGATAGGAATGACGAGAAAGAGAACTCCCATGGCTTTCACTTTGATCTTCTCAACCCGGCAGAGTACGGCATGGCCAAATTCATGGACTACCAGTGTCAGGATAAATGCAAACCAGACTGCAAAAGTGGAAGGAACAAACTCGTTCAATCCGGGTATAAGGAAGAGATTTTGGGGTTTATTGATGGCAGTAGGCTCAGGTTTGAGGGCAACAGTGAGGTTGACTGAAAGAAGGATGAGGGCCACCATCAGGACTGAGACAATGATGACCATGAATACCCCGATAGAACCGTATATTCGCAGACCTCTGCTGTATCGCTTGAACCAGTCAAAAAACCCCACTGCTTCTGTTTTTAGACCCAGTATCGGTCCGTAGAACATAATATGAGAGGCCAGGGCGGATTGCTTTTTTGACTGGCTGAATGTGTCAGGATTAGATTCTGTAGTATCTATAGTACTATCTATTGAAGTTGGGAGATATGTTTTTAAAATTGCGATAATAATTGCATAAATGGCAATTGCAGCAAGAGCGATGAGATACCAGTCCATTGATATATATAGGACTTTCCGGGGTAAAAGATCGCCTCTGTTTCTATCTAAATCAGTTGTTGCTGACTTTGTTGTTTCATCAGGTTCTTCACCGTTGCCCAGCTCACCCGAGCTATCACAGGCGGGTGCCCGTTTGTTCTGATGTACTCTTTCAGGAAAGCAACAGTTATAGGATCAGCCGGGTATCCACTCCCAATCTTTCCGTACTCTTTCTCCAGATCCTTGACTAGTCCGTCACGAATCACTTTGGCAACAATCGATGCTGCAGAAACAACCGGAAAGGTCTGATCAGCTCTATGTCGGGCAGTTATGGTACAGGGCCTCCCGATATATCCTCCAACCGTACGGGCATATCTCTCTTCATTTACATCGCAGGCATCAAGGAATGCTTCTGTGCATCCGAGGGTTCGGACAACTTCAGCATGAGCTCGGGCAGTAATCTCATTCATGGTCATCGTTTGCCTGAGCTGATCGATGTCAGCAGCTGTTCTGATCACCACCGTAAATGGAAACTGGTCCTTAATGGTCGCAAAGAGATCTTCACGTCTTTTTGGGCTGAGAACTTTTGAATCCATTACGCCTATATCTGCAAGATCCTGTGGGTTCGAGCAAGCCACTCCTGCGATCACCATTGGGCCGAGAACCGGGCCTTTTCCTGCCTCGTCCACTCCACAGATATTACATCCGGCCATAGTTTGGTCGACATCAGTCAGGTGGTTATCGTGCTTAGGATAGCCAGGTGTTTCTTCTCTCAAAATGTTTTCTCCATTATGTATCATTTGTAAACCAAAGCGTGATTATATCCATAAGTATTCAATTGGTTTTCAATACATATGCTGTTCTCAGAACTGGTATTATTGAGTTTATATCGTAATATTTAGATACATCTATATACTGGGTCAACCCTCGGCTTAGAGATGCTCTTGCTGCGCTCAATATTCAATATAATCTTCTTTCTCCTTCTATTTTTATTTATTATTAGTGTATCAGGTCTTGCTGAGTCCGCTCCCCGTTCCTGCATGGTTCTGGTTACCGCAACGAGCGGAGGTTCTGTCCAACCTGAAGGGGCGGTAACAGTCCCATATGGATCTGGGATTACACTCACCTTCATTCCATCTTCAGGGTATATCATCCAGACTATCCTGGTTGATGGATCTGATGCAGGTCAATACTCCTCAATAGCTCTCTCCCCTGTTATGCATGATATGACCGTTCATGTGATTTTCATCCCTGAAGGCCGCAGTCGGGCTACCCCTGTGTATCATATGGTTGACTCTTCAACATCATCATCCGGGTCTGCAGCCGCCTCTTTAACAGACACGAATAATCAGCCCGGTGAATGCACTGGAGCCGGGTGCACCTCAGAAAAGATAATTACCGTCGGTCCATCGGGTGCAGATTACACAAAGATACAGGATGCAATAATAAATGCATCACCGGGTGATCAGATCTATATTGAAGCTGGTACCTATCCTGAGCAGATAATCATTCAAAAACCACTATCTTTGATTGGGCTCCAGGAAGCCTCGGGTAGACCGGTTATCTCACCTAATGTGAATGGAAGTATCATCACTATCTCCGCAGATGATGTTCTCATCAAAAATCTGTCTGTCACCAATGCCAGTGGGGATTCGGATGATAATGCAGCGGTAATTGGGATGGGAATCTCTGATCTGACTATCCAAAACTGTGTTATCAGTGACTCAGTGACTGGTATCAATCTGAATGGCAGTCAGGATATCAGTATCAAAGACTGTATAATACAAAATAACAGTCAAATCGGAATATTGCTGACTACATTAAATAAATTATCCATCAAGGGGAACTCAATTGAGCGATGTCATATTGGAATCAGAGGAGATCAGCTTAATGGACTGAGTGTTAGAGATAATCTGATTGGTTCCAATACTCAGG
>JAZDKH010000329.1:0-3798 GCA_043803325.1 Methanobacteriota archaeon
TGAATGATGAGATCAAATACGTTCTTCGGGTAGTCAAAAATTGTCCGAGGAGGGGATGGAAGCATGATAATCCCAAGAAGTTCTGCAGTCCCATCAAGGAAGGCAGAGACCATAATATTTCCAATCTCATTGATGGCACTCTCATCCATCTCATTGAGATCCCGGGTCGAATCAACTGGCATTCCCAGCATAATACTCGTCATCTGCACAACTGACTCTCGGGGGACATGAAGAATCACGTACCCTGCTTTTGCCATCTGCCCTTCCATGGTAAAGATGACCATTGCTGAGCTTTCGAGAGAGATCTGTTTGCTTATCTCCTCGAAATCCATGATACTGATTTCCGGAACATTCAACATTATCGGGGTGTTAAGCATCGTAGAAAGGGTAGTTGCTGCATGAGATGCCCCTATATTGCCAAGTTCACGAAGAGCATCTTTCTGAACATCGTTCAGCTCAACTCGTATTCCTTCTTTTTGCTTTTGTGTCATATCACTATCCCCTTCACTGAGTGGCGCTTGTCCGGTATGTGGCACATCAGTATCTACAGTTTTCGTTGATTCATGGTTTGAATCAGGGTCTGTTCCATCAAAATCCTCCTGATACTGCATCAGAATACTGCTTACAATATCATCACTACTCAGTGGTGTAGAAGCCATGGTTACAGGAGTTTGAGAATTTTCTGAGCAATCTCTCTCGGGAGTACAGATATCAACAATTTGTGTCTCTGGAGGAGATTGAGCTCGTGTGGCAGTCTCCGAACCTGAATTTTTCCCGGTGCTTATTATGTCACTATACTGATTCAGAATGGAACTGATGAGTTCATCATCTGTTGGTTGGGCTTTTTTCTTCCCTGATTGAGACGAAACCGGAGGTTTTTCAATGGAACCGATCAGTTTTTCTCCAGCACCTGATACTACGCCCGAATGAGGAGGTTTTGTGTGAATTTCAGGAGAATGATGATACATTTCTGCATCTTCATGAAGAACCTGTCTCTTTTGTGTTGATGATGAATATGGGTACGGTTGATGCGCCGGGAGAACATCTTTGCCTTCTTCTTCAAAGCGAGAATAATCCCGAACATTCTGATACGATGTATCTGAAGAACCTAACTCCCCTGCATTCCCGCTACACCGGTCGAGGTGCTCCCTTGCAACCGGATCTTTGGGAAAAATATCAAGAGCATCACTAAAAGCAGCCGCAGCCTCGGCATATTCTTTGAGTTCTTCATAACTTATTCCTATCTTCATATACGGTTCGATAAAATCAGGGTGAATCCTACTCGCTTCACGAAAATACTGAATGGCGGCATAGAAATTTCTCTGCTCCATCTGCATATTTCCCCATTGCATATAATTAAGGAAGATTTCTTCCCCTGATTTCCCCCGTCCGTGAGATGACGGGGGTTGAGGCCGGTCCACTTTATCCGGCTTCATCAAGAGGCTCAGGTTTTTCCTCGCCACCGGGTTGTCGGGATCGATGTCCAGAGCGGTGATGAAGCATTTTTGTGCATGCGAAAACCGTCCCATCTTTGCATAAGAATATCCAAGATTGGTAATGGCAGTAATATTCCCCGGGTCAGTAGTGTATGCCCGCCTGAAATAGGATGAGGCCCGCTCATAATCCCTGCGAAGAAGAGCATCTTCCCCTCTTTTGAGGAGGCTTTTAAGTTCTCGCCCGGTAGCGGTGTCCATATTCGCTCACATACCCCATCTAAATCTGGCTATCAGCAGAATTCTCTCGCTACTACCAGAACCCTGATAGTAGAAATATTCGATGTATAGATTAAATAAATTGCGTAATTCATCTCCATTTCTGGAGATCCTGCCTCTTTGGTCTAAATATTAGATGACAAAAACTGCTGCGGCGATTACCGTTGTCCACTTCCCGGAGATATCTCCTTTAGCAGACTGACAGATGTGTGAAGTCTCGATGATCTTCCCGCTTGCCTTATAGATCTGTTCACGCTCCTGCCAGGCAGTATCAGGGTCAAACTCGATACCAAGGGTCGTCGCCAGCATTGTCGCAGCAAGATCTTCAGCATATTCTCCTGAAACAATATCAGTCTCTCCATACGCGTGATGCTCTGAGAGATACCCGTAATGATCCTGCTCTTCGGGAAGCGCCAGTCCGATTGCTGCGCTCACCTGACGATTCGGTTCGTTTGTATCTGCTCTGGCTAAGACCGTGTATACGATCTCCCCCGGATTCAGATCACGCAGACCTTCA
Organism: Methanobacteriota archaeon; assembly: GCA_043803325.1. Taxonomy (GTDB): domain Archaea; phylum Halobacteriota; class Methanomicrobia; order Methanomicrobiales; family Methanospirillaceae; genus Methanospirillum. The sequence goes on from JAZDKH010000329.1 coordinate 2,230, forward strand.
AGGCGCGTTACCTCTGCACATTTTGGAGGAAATATTGATGATACATAGACGAGGTTGAACATCTCAATACCCGCGGCTCGCAGTGCTGCTTCAAATGAAGCAAGACGATCTTTATGAACACCAACCCCCCGAGTAAAAAAGACCTTTCGTGGAACACTCATCATCATCATGATTGAACCCCTTAACGCTTAAGATTATTCGGAAGGGTCAGCGAATTTTAAAAATCCGTTATAAGGTATCGTTATTAGGTTTTCAAACCGACTAATATGCGACTTATACCATGAAGGCTGCGCTCGGTTTAGAGGATGGACGATATATTATCGGGGAGGGATTCGGGGTCGATGGAGAGACAACCGGCGAGCTGGTCTTCAGCACGCAGATGACCGGATATATGGAGGCAATGACAGATCCAAGTTATCACGGTCAGATATTACTCTTCACCTACCCCCTTATTGGAAATTACGGAGTAGACAGGGAGAACTTTCAGAACTCCCGTGTCTGGGCATCAGGATGTGTGGTCCATGAACTCTGCACGCAGCCGGCAGGCAGGACTACGGTATCTCAATTTTTTGAAGAAGAAGGACTTCTTGGGATGAGTGGAGTGGATACCCGGTATCTCACCATCAGTATCAGAGAGCAGGGGGCGGTCCGGGCAGGGCTCATCGTCGGGAGCGATGACGGGGAGGAAGCGGTCAGACTTGCACGTTCTGCACCAGACATAATAAATCAGTCGCTGATACCGGCAGTCTCATGCAGAGAGCCATACAATCTTCCTGGAAACGGCCCCCGGGTTGCGGTGATCGATCTCGGAATAAAAAAGAATATTCTGCAGAGTCTCCGTAACCGTAATGCAGATTTACATGTATTTCCTCATAATACTCCTTTTGATGAGATACTTGCCTGTAAACCCGATGCTCTCTTTATCAGTAACGGACCGGGAGACCCAATTCAAGCGACCGGAGCAATAGAAGCAGTGAAAAATCTTGTCGGGGAACTCCCGATATTTGGTATCTGTATGGGCAATCAGATCTGTGGACTTGCCCTTGATGGCGAGACCCAAAAGATGAAATTCGGTCATCGTGGAGCAAATCAGCCTGTCAGATACAAGGATGGCAGAATCGCAATATCATCACAGAATCACGGATTTGTCGTCCTTGGCGATAGTCTGCCTGAAGGATGCGCTGTGACGTATACAAACTGTAATGACGGAACACTCGAAGGGTTTGAGGATGAATACCTTGATCTCTTCTGTGTTCAGTTCCACCCAGAGGCTCATGCCGGACCACACGACACTGAGAAGATGTATTTTGATATGATGATGCAGAGGCTCTCCTGATGCCACGGGATCCAACAATAAAGAAGGTCATTCTGATCGGGTCTGGACCAATTCAGATAGGTCAGGGTGCTGAGTTTGATTTTTCAGGAACACAAGCATGCCGGGCACTTCGGGAGGAAGGGGTTGAAGTAGTACTTGTCAACAGCAACCCGGCAACAATTCAGACTGATCCTGACACCGCAGATGTGATCTATGTCGAACCACTCCAGGCAGATGTTATTGCAAAAATTATC
>JAZDKH010000330.1:0-4820 GCA_043803325.1 Methanobacteriota archaeon
GTGACGTACTATGGGAGACGTGACCTCTTTGGGAAAAACTATGTCACTGCTTACGAACCGATAAAAGATCCCAACGGAAGGATAATTGGCGTTCTTTTCGTTGGAACTGAAGAAGGACAGACTCTCGATGTAGTCAAGACGAGTATCCGCGATACCATTGTAGGTGAAAACGGGTACATGTATGTGATTGACAGTGCCGGAAACGTGCTTGTCCATCCAAACGCTCAGGGACAGAACTGGGCGGATAAGGATTATGTTCAGCAGATGTTTAAGGACAAGGAAGGAGCAGTTCCCCATGAAGTAGATGGAATGGACGTCCTTGATGCCTATACGTATTATGAACCACTTGACTGGTATATTGTATCACGTGCTGAACTCTCGGACTTCACCGGGCCTATCGATACTATACGAAATACGATTTTTGCCCTGATGATCGCATCGATGGCCATCGGAGCAGCCATTGCGATCCTCTTTGGCCGTTCAATATCCGGACCCCTGCAGTCAGTGGTGGTCATGATCAAGGAACTCAGGAACGGTCACCTGTCTGTACGTCTCAATATCAAACGGCAGGATGAGATTGGAATAATGGCCGCAACCATGGATGAGTTTGCCGATGATCTCCAGACAAACGTTGTGGGAAATATCAAAAAGATCGCTAAGGGGGATTATATTGAAGCCTTCTCCGATCCTGTCGATGACCGCGACGAGATCCGGCCTGCCCTGCAGATGATGGTGGAATCTTTGGATCACCTCCATAAGGAAACGATTAAACTGACGGATGCTGCCCGGGCGGGGGACCTTTCTGTTCGCGGGAATGAAAATGCCTTCAGGGGAGGATACCGGATGATCATTGCCGGGTTCAACAAAACCCTTGAAACAATCACCGAACCGGTGAACGAGGCAATGCGCCTTGCACGGTTCTATGCATCCGGTGATTTTACCGCCCGCTTTGACGAGAAGATCCCGGTTGCAGGGGAATTTGTCGCATATCGGGATGCCCTCAACACCATCGGTATTGAGCTCCAGCGTTTAATGAAGCTGATTAACGAGGAACTGTACGAAGGGGTATCCGTTGTTTCATCAGCATCAAGCGAGATCCTGGCCATCACAACCCAACTGGCAAACGCCAGTTCCTTAACGGCAACAACGGTAAATAACACATCAGATACCGTCGAAGGTGTCCGCAAAAAGACCGATATTGTGATTCTCAAATCAAAATCCGTGTCGGAAAAAGCAATGAAGGCCATAACGGTCTCGGGTGAAGGCCAGAAATCCGTGCAGGAAATTCTCGACGGTATGAACCATATCCAGCGGCAGATGGACACCATCGGTATGAGTGTTATCAAACTTTCTGAACAGAGCCAGGCCATTGGGGAGATTATTGCAACGGTGACTGATATCTCCGAACAGTCAAACCTGCTTGCCGTCAACGCATCTATCGAAGCAGCAAAAGCCGGTGAATTCGGGAAAGGATTTGCCGTAGTCGCCCATGAAATTCACAATCTCGCCGGGCAATCAAAACAGGCAACAGCAAATATCCGTACCATCTTAACCGATATCCAGCGGGGCGTATCTTCAACGGTAGTTTCAACAGAGCAGGGAACGCGTTCAGTAGCAGATGCTGTCCGTCTGACCAGTGATGCACGGGAAGCAATTGAAGTGCTTACCCGATCGATTGCTGACTCCTCAAGAGAAGCCATCGAAATTACCTCATCCATCCAGGAGCAGGCTGCCGGCGTCGACCAGATCTCACTTGCCATGGAAAAGATTCGGGAAGCAGCACAGAAAAATCTTGAAATCACCCAAAAAGCGGAAAAAACCGCAGAAGACCTGCATGAACTTGGCGTACGCTTAAAGAAACTAACCGTTCAGTATCACGTCTGATGTATCCTGCTTATGACCGGTCCGGACAATGAATTTCAGAAAAAACTCCTCACCACATTCAGAGAAGAGGCAGAGGAATATGTCAACACTATTACAGAAGGGCTTCTTGAGCTCGAGAAGACCGGACCGGTAACAGGGACACTGGCAACCGAGAGGATTTTTCGAACAATTCACAGCTTAAAAGGAGCTGCCAGAGCAGTCAGCGTAAAAGAGATCGAACTGGTTTGCCAGAATCTTGAAAATATTTTTGCCGCTGTCAAGAAAGGAGAATATACTCCTGATGCTGATGCCTTTGATATTTTCCACATGGCGGTAAAAATAATCCGGTTACATGTGCAGGGTGTCCATGCTCAACAACCCAGCTCTGCTGATGTGATTATAGCAATCCGGGGACTGATTGTACCAAAAAAGAATGGTGAGAACTCTTTGGATACACCCCAGGGAAATAACGAGAATGCTTCTCTTAACCAGTCACCTGTTATTCGCGTAATGGCTACACCGGGTCAAAACCGGGATAACTCCCCTGGAAGAAAAAATCCGGCAACTGCCTTTAACAAAACCGGAACGGCTCTGGCAGGAACGTTTCCGCTCCAGTCATCCACCCAAAAAGAGGGGCCATATCCGGGACCTGGGGGAAAATCCACCGTAAGGATCGCTGCGCATAAACTTGACTGCCTGATTGAAGGCTCCGATGATCTCCTCACTACGCGTCTCTTTATCACGCACAGGATGCGCGAACTTGAAGAGATGATGACCCGGTTTGCCCAGTGGCGCTGGAACCATGCCATGACATCATCCGATGTCTATTTACTCCGTCAGGCAATAGCAGGTACCAAAAAAACCACCATCCCTCCCGATCTTATCGTCCCACTAGGCCATATGCTCGAGTTCTTTGAATATGACCGGGAATTCATGACATATCTCCAGCACGATCTTGCAGCCCATATTCGTGCAACTGAACTGGACCGGTCTGCACTTGAAACCAGCACATCAGAGATATCTGACCTGATCCATGATGCAGTCCTCATACCGATCGCTGATATCCTGTTGCCGTTCTCCGGTTTTGTAAGGGAATATTCGCGCCGCACAGGAAAACGAGTCGATCTCATCATTGAAGGTGAAGATATTGAAATGGATCGCCGTATCCTTGAAGCACTCAAAGACCCCCTGATGCATCTGATCAACAACAGTATCGATCACGGCATCGAGTATCCCGATATCAGGGAAGAACACCACAAACCTGCACAAGGTATTATCCACATCCGGATTGTGCCACACTCCGGGAGCAAAGTCGGCATCGAAGTATCCGATGACGGCGCAGGGATAGACTGTAATACCGTCAGGAATGCCGCGATAAAAAACGGGATCATCACCGCCCGCGAAGCCGGAAAACTGACCGATGAGGAGGCAATATGGCTTATCTTTCGCTCAGGCTTTTCCGTAAAACCCGATGTCACCGATATTTCCGGGAGGGGACTTGGTCTTGCCATTGTAGAAGATACCGTAACGCGCCTGGGCGGAAGCGTGATCCTCACATCTCAACAGGGTAAAGGGACCAGTATTACCTTAAGAGTCCCGGTACGGCTCGCAACATTCAGAGGGGTTGTTGTACGATCAGGCAGCCAAATGTATGTCCTTCCCATGCAGCAGGTCCGGCAGGTTTTTCGGGCAAAACCGGATGCAGTTATCTTCCAGGATAACAAACCCACCATCACCCTTAACAACGAGGTAATCGGCATTATCCGGCTTACCGATGCCCTTGGAATTGGCAAATATCGCAACATATCAGAAATTCCACCACAGGCTCCCATTATTATCATTGCCTATGGAGCGGGACAGATTGCCTGTATGGTGGATGAAGTTCTCCAGGTCCAGGAGATCGTTGTCCGACCTCTCGGCAGCCAGCTTCGCAGAGTAAAACGCATAACAGGTGCAGCAATTCTCGGGGATGGTACTATCGCTATTGTACTTGACCCGATTGAACTTATCCAGGAATCGCTCAGAACAGATCTTCGCCGTGCCAATCCAGAGCAGGATGATACAATTACCGGGCGTATACTGGTTGTTGAGGATTCGGTCACATCCCGGATGTTCCTAGCACACATCCTTGAACAGGGGGGTCATGAGGTAATAACCGCACGCGATGGCATGGAAGCATTCGCCATGCTAAAAGAAGATCAGTTTGATATGGTCGTCTCCGATGTGGATATGCCCCGCATGAATGGCTTTACTCTCACAGAAAAAATCCGTTCCGATACCCGGCTTTCTGCTCTGCCGGTTGTGCTTGTCACTTCACTTGATTCCGAAAAAGACCGTGCACACGGTATAGGAGTCGGGGCCGATGTATTCATGGAAAAAAGAGGTTTTGAAAAGGAAACATTTTTATCCGTAATCCATCACCTTCTCCAAGGAGACTACAAAAAGGATGAACGATGATACGATAATTAAGGAGCCGGTAATTCTATGAATGGTACAATTCCAAAAGGTCCGATGAAACTTCTTGTCGTTGAAGACAGCAGAACCCAGGCAGAGTACCTGCGCCATATTCTAGAAAATGAAGGATACAGGGTAGTCCTTGCAGCAAATGGTCTGGAAGCATTGGAACAGATCAGGATCGATCACCCTGCACTGGTATTATCAGATATCATTATGCCCGGGATGGACGGGTATGAGCTCTGCCGGACGATCCGTTCCGACGCCGCGTTGGCATCGATTCCGGTAATTCTTGTCACACAACTTTTCGATCCCGTTGATGTGATAAAGGGCCTTGAAGCAGGCGCCGACAACTTCATCATCAAACCCTTTGAGGCCCGGCACGTAAATTCACGTATTCAGGCAGTTATCCAGATGCTCGCCCGCCCTGATCCGGATACCCGGAGCGGGACAGGTATCGAGGTTTCATTTGCCAGCAGCAACCATACGATCACTGCCGGCAG
>JAZDKH010000331.1:0-4905 GCA_043803325.1 Methanobacteriota archaeon
CAGAATAGATATGATCCCGATAATGGATCATGGGAATCTCCAATTTATCTCATCCATTCTACTTCCTGAACAAGCAGAAATGATAGCAGGAGGAACTGCAATATCGACGCTCCTCAACGAATCTGAAAACCGGATCAGAGAAATTCGTTTCCTTGCCTCAACTGAAGAGACATATCGGATGAGACAGATATCCCTTTATAGTACTGAGGTGTTGAAAAAGATACGGGAATTGCGGGAGACATCCTATCCAGGTAAAGAGACAGAAAATCATGCAGACAAGATCAGATCGTGATGGGATAATCATTCAGAATTTTTGCAGGAAGGCGCATGGTTATATGAAAGGCAGACTGGGGATAATGCTCTTCAAGAACAAGGAGTGAACATCGCTCAAGACTACCGGAAAGTTCACGATCAAAGCGGGTCTCAGCCTCAGTATAGAATGTCATAATCTTCTTGACTATATCCCCATTCTGATTACTGAGGATAACTTCTCCAAATTTTTCTCCAATCTCATATGGCATCTGCAACTCAAGATCATCAAACCAAAGCAGGCATCTATCCACTTCCATAAGGTCTGTCCCAATGATGACAAATTTGAACTCGACATCCTGACGGAGTTCTGAATCTCCCGATGATACGATGAGATTGTAGAGAAAATCAAGAAAAAGACGCTTATTTGAACTGAGTTCTCCAGTGATAGCTTCACGGGAAAGACGCTTTGCCATATCAGGGATTGAATCTTCACGATCAAGTATCTGGAGAAACATCTCCTCTGACCTGATATGATCGACAATTACCTGAAGGGTACGATATTGTTGACGGGTGTCCCCAAGGCCCCGTGACATTGAGACTACCATATTACACTTCCAGTGGTATGTTTAGAGATATATGCGTTGCTTCATGATCACGGACATGAAAAGGAGGCTGATACCATTTTCCTAACTGATGTTATCTCACTGATATATCGTAACATATGATTTATTATTAAAACATTATGAGAGATCCATCTCATCAAGGAATGGAAGAATCCCTTTTATTACCGACCTTCCCTCATGCTTCTCTGATGAATTGATGATAGTGATGATGAGAGGAACTGTGGTGAGTGCCTCGTTAAAATACGGGCTCATCTCCCTCTGAAATTTAAGAAATGAGAGAAGTTCTATGAATGGCCGTTCATGTTCAGGATCTCTCCCATATGAGAGCAGATCTTTTGCATACGTAGAAGTCCGGGCAAGTTCTTCCTCAAAGTAGAGGGTGATTAGAACTTCGCCCTGGAGAGCAATTGTCTCCAGAATACGGACATCAACTTTTTTTCCTGGTTCAAATCCTACTGGTGCAGGTACTGTACTTGTCATGATATATTCTCAAAGATTAGAGTGACTGGAGATCAATCTCCACTGCTGCAACCGGTTGATCAATATCAAACGCAGCAAGTACAGCAGGGTGGACCTCACCAAAGACTCCGATAGCCTTGCCAGAAACAATGATATCTGCCCTTCTTCCTTCGATAAACGCCGGATCTGAACTCTCCCGGACTTCATATGATAGTCCCATCTCCCGACAGAGTGCATCAGTGACCGCATATGCTTCAGAGAAGTCAGCACCAGGGTGAGTAGAAGAAAGAGCAATTTTCTGTCCGGTCACCATATCAAGTACAACATCGCCGATATGGAAGATTCGTTGAGGAAGTTCGCGTCGTTTGTTTATTCGGAGAAGGTCAAGGAGCAGAGGAAGAATATCAGTCCTTACCAGAGTCTGGTCCTCACTAATTGGATGAAGAACACGGAGAACCCGGGAATCGACTATTCGCTGCATATTCAGGTACATGACCGTATCATTCGAAAGAGTGAACGGCATCACCTCCTGGAACCCTAGACCAGAACAGATCTCTCTTATCAGACCGGCACGGGCCATGACCGGATGCTCGCATCCGAGAGTGGAGGTAGGAGGAAGAGCGGTATCAAGGGCGTCAAATCCATATCCGATTGCAACATCCTCAAAAATATCCCAGTCATGCATAATATCAGCACGATAACAGGGAACACGGACCCGGACCGTATCAGGACCAGTTGGTTCTGCCCCATATCGCATCTTCTGCAGAACATCTGCCATCTCACCGGGTGTGAGTGAACACCCTATCAGATTGTTACAGGCAGTGGCACTCACCTCTCGAATTGTTGGGGAGAGATCAGGGCAGTCATTGCCGTTAATACTGACAGTCTCGCAAACCCCGCCCGCTGAAATCAGAGCTGTAGTAATCACCTTCACTGCAGTCATGACCGCACGTTCATCAGTCCCAGTCACATCAAGGAGTATATTTCTTGTCTTCTCTGTCACCCGGGTCAGTTCGCCGTTAATAATTGGAGGGAAAGAGAGAATATTCCCTTTCGAATCTTCAATGAGCGGCATCAAGGGCTTGTCTGCTACAATATGAGCATAGTCACGACCCTTGGGATGCTTCTCCATGATCTCGGTAAGAGTCATCTCTTCAATAAAGTCAAGAGGAACAAAACTTCTGGAGAGCGGGGCACCGAAGTATCGGAAAGGAGGACTTACAGTATCCAGATCATGAACCCCGATGGCTACCTTGGAACGACCTCTGCCAACCACCCAGTGAAGGGCTTCCTGGACACCCATCAGACTGATGATAGCTTCATTATCCAGTTTTACATTCCTGATCACCGCAGATCCAAGATAAGGGCGGATATCCTTCAGATTCGCATCAACCGTGAAGCTGATATCTGACCGGGTAACCGAATACTGTTCCTCACCAGATATTAGGCCGAGGAACCCTTTCATGGCCCGTGCTACTCCTTCAGTTGAATAGAGATCCACCCGGTCAGGGAAGAATTCAACATCCACCTGTTCATCGAGGATTCGTTCGATGTCACAACCAATCATCGGGAGCCGATCGATGATAGTTTTGCGGTCGGTCCCGGTGAGGCGTTCGAGATACTTATATGGGAGGGAGACGACTGGCATCAGCAGTCACCTCTGCTCTGGGGAGTCATGACCGGAGTCCGACGAACCCAGTCGATGTCGCTCTGGTAGAGTTCTCTGAGATCTGAAAGACCCATCTTGAGCATGGCGACTCTCGAGACACCAAGCCCCCAGGCAAGGACCGGACTCTCTATTCCCCAGGGAGCGGTAACCTCCTCACGAAAGATACCTGCTCCCCCAAGTTCCACCCAGCCGAGACCGTCTATCCAGACCTCAGGCTCAACACTCGGTTCGGTATAAGGAAAGTATGCAGGTCTGAACCTGACATTCGAGAACCCCATCCGACCATAGAACTCTTTGAGATATCCAAGCAGATGCCTGAAACTGACATCATCATCCATAACTATCCCCTCAAGTTGTTCAAACTCAGGAAGATGGGTCGGATCAATTGTCTCACGCCGGTACACCCTTCCGATGCAGAACGCTTTGACCGGCGGCTTTGGGTGTGCAGCAAGATGCTGAATAGAGAGAGAGGTGGTATGAGTCCGAAGAACTGTTGCTTTTGCTTTCTCTGGATCCCACCTGCCTCCCCAGCCACATGATGAGGTCTTCCCCCCATGCTCATGAATATCCCTGACCTGCTCCCATCCAGGTGGGAGGTCGGATCGTTCTTTCAGATGAAATGTATCCTGCATCTCTCTGGCTGGATGATCCTGTGGCTGGAAAAGGGCATCAAAATTCCAGAATGCACCCTGAACCACGCTGCCATACAGTTCAGTGAACCCCATATCAAGGAGGATCCGACGCATTTCATCGATAAGCCGCTGATATGGATGGGTCTTTCCCGGCCAGATCGGACGGGGTTTCTTTGTAATATCGTATTTACGAAGACTGAGATTTCTCCATGCTCCTGAACTGATCTGATCACTCGTGAGAGTTCCCGTCTCCTCTGTCAGATCAAGACCTCCAGACGCTAATGTTCGCCCTGCTTCAGTGATCCTGATAATGTACCTGACCGACTCTTCTTCGGCAGCAAGACCACGCTTCAGGAGTTCCTTTTGAACCTCAAGGCTGGAAGTATCAGGACTGGAGAGAGCAATCTCAATGGGCGAAGGCGCTGCAGGTCCGGTCTTGGTAACGATTCCGGCCTCAATCTTCACCCAACCAAGCCTCTTCATCCAGCCGAGCCCGATTTTTGCGTGAGGATGCTGATTGAGGTCTACCATCGGTGATGAATCACCAAAACTGGTGTAGAGTTGTCGTTCAGGCAGACCTTCAGAGAGATACCGACTTCCCTCTTCGGTAAGCGAGAGGTGGGTCGTAACCGACCGATCTACCTCAGCAAGGCTTTTTTGTGAGAGGAGTCCCCCATACTGAATAACGGACTCTGCAGGACGGGCAAGAATTTCCCCGAGTTCGGCAGGGGTACCAGTCCCAGTTTTTACGAGCTCTAGAAGTAATCGCTTCTCATTCAATGCTAATTGCATCTTATCTCTCCGGCTCCTTGGATGAGTCCTGTTTGGGGTCGAATTGTCTTGGAATCTGATGATCTGTTAGTTGGAATATATACCATAGATAGTAATCTCCTGAAAACCTGCGATACAAGTTGTCGATTAATACAGGGGCCCGGAAAAAACCAGACCCCTATCTAAACGAGTAAAATGAGCCAGAGAAGAATGGAGGGATTGAACCCGTGATGCTCATAAATAATCTGTGTAAATGTTACCGGTTATGAGTAATAAAAGAGTATGCAACACAATCATGGACCTTCATCCTCGGAGAAGAGTTTTAGAAAAACGTTATCCAGATTGATGATCTATCTAAAGAAACCCTCATGAACCGCTTCGCGGTTCACACCCGAAACCATGAAAATCTTGGCGGTTGATCGGGTACTGTGGGTAGCAAGACTGTCTAATTTCTGAAACGAAGATTTCGTTAGAGAAAGTAGTCCTTGTTCGTACACCA
>JAZDKH010000332.1:0-3858 GCA_043803325.1 Methanobacteriota archaeon
ATTCATATTTAAGGGCGGTTTACACTTTTCATTCGGTTTAACCTCGAAAGCACAGAAATACCATTTCTGTAAATTTTAGGTCGATTCATATCCTTCATATCCGGGTTTAAAGAGAGAGGTGCGATTTTTTAAATATAGTTCAATAATCAAGGTTCTCTCAAGCTCATCTTTTGGTGTACCACCGGGGGATTGTGGATGAAAACCCATTATGATCCTCATAGATAATACGGATCCGCTGTATGGATTTTTCCAACTCACTTTGAGAACCGGTTCGATCTGCATATCTCCCTGACCATACCAGATCAGGAATGATACTCATGGCACAGTAGAGGATATACCGCTCCCAGAAATCCGGTGGAACCGAACCCTGATAATACCCGTCAATCTGTCCTTTGGCAAATGGAATGCTGATACTCCGGGTAAAATACGCAACCTTATAAAAATCATGAATTGGATCCCCCCAGTCACACCGGTTAAAGTCGATGATTCCACTCATACGCCCGTTCCGAATGATCAGGTTTGCCGGGTGATAATCATCATGCTGAAACGTCTGGCTGGTGTCTTTCATGTGATGCAGGTATTTTTTGATAACCGCATCAATGACTCCAGGATCCACCTCCGCAAGCTCCGGGGGCATCTGCTGAAATGAATTGCAGTACCACTTATACTTACGTTGTTTCTGAAGATGCCAGGGTGGTGTTTCAGGTGGTGCAGCGAGGTGATGGAGTTTTTTCAATTCTTCCCCTGCCTGATATCCGATCTCATACTGATTCTCCCGGCTGAGCGAATTTAGGGACTCCTCTCCATCATCACCGTCAATATACTCAAGGATCATCACACAGGAGGTGACCGAATCAGATATCCAGAAATGATACGCCTCCGGCACCAGGGATGAATACTGCCTGAGTTCTCTTATGAGCCCGAATTGATCACGTTTGGCGGTGAGTACCCGGAAATCATCAGATTCGGTTACCCGTACCAGATATTTCTCACCATGAGCCGCGATAAGAAGATATTTCTGATCAATCGAGTATCCTTTTGAGATCGGGATGATCTCTGAAAATTCGATGTATTTGCGGATATGATCCATCATCATTGCATCAGATTCCATGTTCATACCTGGTTTTCAGACAGGAGATCCCGGTTCCTGATAATCGATGCCAAGGCACCTATTGCACAGAGCCCCCCGGTGAGAACAATGGCACATCCAACTGATCGGGAAAGCAGTTCGATATCTGCAGAGAGGATTTGACCAAAATACCCGGCGGTATTCAGTTCAATGGTAATCAGGAGAGAGGCCAGAGTGACTCCGAGTGAGGCTCCCAGGCATCCTGCAGTGGTTGATAAATTGTCACCCCCCAGAGGTCATTATTGAGTCCTCCGAGTGCAGGGCCGCACATGGCACAGACCGAAATATTGATCCATTGTATCCGAGAACTCGTCCGATCTCATCGGAAGGGAAGATCCGGAAGATGATGACGGTACTGATACCCGTAACCATTGAGGAACCAAACCCCTGGAGAACCCGAAAGAAGATCAGTTGATTCAGATCAACCGCAAACCCGCATACGAGTGAACTCAGGGTGAAGACGATGGATCCGAAAATGATGAAAAGGCGGGTCATGGTGAGTACGTATTCAGTAATTACCCACTGAGAATCTGCAAGGGTTGCATGAAACGTAGCGATGATGGTGGGAAGAATGATGTTTACCATACTACTGTCAAAATTAGCTATGATCGAGTTGATTAGGACCATCACTAGGATGATATACCGGTGTTTGTATGCAAAAACAGATCGGAAAATATGATCTGAAGGTGATGAATTCATTGCGTTGACCCTGAAGAAGAATATCGTAATCGATTATAGTATACTTCCCCTATTTGTTAGGCCTTTTACCGTTATGAATATGAGGTATGATATCGGACATATATAAATGCCTGATTTTTTTTGAAACTACCGGGGAAAGCAGAAACCGGTGGGAGATGAATGCTGACTATTGGGACGCAAGAATGGGAGATCATTCGAACTTTTTCCATTGCAATGTTGTCCGCCCCCGCACAGAACAGTTACTTGATATTCAAACAGGGGATCTGGTTTTGGATATCGCATGTGGGACCGGCAACTTTTCACAGCGTCTTGTCGAAAGAGGTGCTGATGTGATCGCATTTGATTATTCTGAGAAAATGATTGCTCATGCAAAAAAACGCAGGTCTGCATATCTGAATAAGATACATTTCCAAACCTGCGACGCCACGAATAATGAACAGGTTCTGATGCTCAGACAAAGCAGACCCTTTGACAAAGCAGTTGCAAATATGGCGATAATGGATATCTCTGCGATTAATCCTCTCCTCCTTGCAGTATCAGAAATGTTGAAACCAGGTGGGATATTTGTCTTTTCAACCCATCATCCCTGCTTTGTAAAACCCGAGGGAATATATATCACCGCCGGTATCCATGAAGGTGAAGGAATATTCGGACAACCGGTTTTACAGATGTATTATCACCGATCATTACAGGATTTATGTGGGCAATGTTTTCACGCCGGGTTTGTGATCGATGGATTTTATGAAGAACGAGATGATGATACAGAACATCCGGTCATTGTGATCATCAGGTTGAGAAAGAACAAGTAAAACGGAATAAATTCAATATATCAGGGTTCTTTTCCTGCAGGACAATCCCCCCTGCAAAAAGCAGGTACAACGGTACCATAATGTGGTGATCACCTCCCGAACGATTGCCAGAACCGGTGATCTCCGGAGATCCCTCAGTAAGATCAACCAGGCTGCAATTCGATATGCCTATGTCAGTACTTGGGGAGGAGAGCAGGGAGAGTTTATCGGGGCATTCAGACAGATCATCGGTCGTGATGAACAGAATACTCCTGAAGATATATATGTCTATAACATTCTCTACCAGATGGGGATTCGTCCTAATGTCGAACAGATCGAATGCAGAAACAAGATCAGATTCAAGGATCTGAATCAGCCCTGCAGAGTTATCAGGTCCTTTTTGACATTTCTCCGAAAAAATTAGAGATAGCACGGAATTTTCTTGCAAAACATTTAGTCAGAAGAAAGAATGGAGAATTCGAGGTTCCCGATACCCGGACGACCTGATTTCTGATATCGTGGAAAAAATAATCAGGTGAAATGATTTTGGAGTTATCTATGGTCAGCGACGAAAATTACCATTTCCGTTTATTACTGAAAGATATGTGGAGCCTTTGACAGAGATATAGACAAGATCTTTTGATAATAATATAAATCTCCACTGTAATGAATAAAAAGGGTTACAGAAGGATATGATACACAATTTTAAAAAAAACTCTCTTAATTTAAATTTTGTGTCATCCAAATTAGAAATTAAAAACATTTATAGATGAGGATGAACTATATATTTTGGATCAATTTTTGGAGTTAACATATGGTAAAAGTAAATGAAAGATTTGAGATAGATCTTTATCCATCTGATTGGAAAACCATCGTAGCCCGATTTGACAATGACCGACAACAGGGTCGCGACACATTACTTGAGAGACAGATTGCGGGAGAATCGGTACGATGTATTGTTACCGGATATTCATGGAATGAGACGAAAAAACCAAATTCTCCTCAAAAACAGAAAATTTTGGTTCAGATAACCGAGATCATAAAGGGAAATTCTGATTCGAATAATTAATCCGGGAAACTTTGTCTTTCCAATCCATGTTTCCCGGATTAAACTATTTTTCTCCTTATCAAAACCATTTTGATTAGCTGTTTGTTCAGAATGTATTCACCAATACTGAGTATGTTAGTTCTTTTAGAAGACTGCATTTCAGATCAATAAAATTAACCATTTCAGGTCATCAC
>JAZDKH010000333.1:0-2743 GCA_043803325.1 Methanobacteriota archaeon
TAAGAATCACCGGCAGGTTGTGAGCCAGGACATTGAGAGATTCAGATGCAAATGAACTCTGGGTTATAACATACCCAAGTGCTCCGGCACCACAAATATCAAAGATAATAACGCCGGCATGTTTTGCTCCTGAAACAAATCCGGTCCATCTGTTCTCAGGGAGAGCAGTTATGACGGCTGCAATCATCCCGGCAAACATGATGAATTGAACAAGTGCAAAGTGGGATAAATGGAGAAGGAATAACCCTATTGGGATTGTTGCAAAGATAACAAAAAATGGTGCCCATGCCTTTGGATGAAATCTTTTCGTGCATTGACCTGTCTCAATATCACAATCTGGTGAAGTGTATACCGGTTGATCGGCATATCCATTTTCATCAAGACCCCAGATTGGGCCCTCGTCCTCTGACAGATTCGGTTCAAGAGACGGAGTTGTTTTTTCAATTATTATCTGTTCTGATCTTTTTGATTCTTTTATCTCCGACTGCTTTATTTTTCTTCTTACATAGAGGATCAGAATACCAAGGAATATAATTGAGAGCGGAATAGCTACCAGATCAAAAGTTAGGGGTGAGAGATTCTTTGGAGCAAAATTATCAAACAAGGGGAAGGTTACCGGCGTCGGGTATACAAAAGCTACACCAAGCGTACTTCCTAATGCGACCAGATACATCAATGCAGAACGTCTTTTTCCATCCGGGGCAAGATGGGAGAGAACAGGGGCTAATATCATGAACGCGGTTATCGGACATGTTGATGGAACTGCAATCAAATACCCGGCAAATCCAGATACAGAAGAGGGATTTTTCAAGATATTTTGAATATCTGAAACGATCTGTTGAATATAACCCTGTTCTGCGAGATATTTTGCAATAACAGAACCTGCAAGGATAGGAATGCCGAGACTGTTAAAAACGCCCGCAGATCCCATCGTAACCTGGGTAAAGACCGTGTCTGGATCCCCGCCTATTGCAAGTCCGAATGCTACTGCCCCCCCAACCAGGGTCATGAACGGTGGCACCCGATACCGTATACCGATGAATGAGATGAGAATGATAACTATGAAAAAATATCAAAAGGGTATTCATGTCTTTATCATCATCTTTTATCCGATATCAATTACCTTCCGGAAACTCTCATTGGAATCATCGAACGGGAAGAAATCCTATATACCGGTGAGACTGGAAGAGATTTTTTGGCTTAGTGCGCATCATATACTATATCAATATTGGATATGAAACAAAAGAATTGATAAATTTGCGAAGAAAGAATACTACAGAATGTCAACCGGCCGATTTGAGAAAGGTAGGTGGGTGGAAGATACAGAGCCTATCTCATCTTCACCTGAGCATGAGGTAAATCTTGAAGATCGGGTAGCAGCAGCTCGTTCCTCATTTGGGAAAGGTCTTGATGATCTCCTCACTGTGGGACGCGATCTGTTGACTACTGATGAAGGTCGTCGGCATATTGGTAGAACCATGGATAAGGCAAGTGGAGATATCATGGTAAGGCTTGAAGATACGGCAAAAGTCGCTACAGACTACATCTCCAGTCTTCTCGAACAGAAACGAAAAGAATGATCTAATTCCCTGATGGTAAGTTCTGGTCAGGTTTCTCCCTAAAATTAAGCCTATGCCAAAATGGTTGGATACCGGGTCTCAACTTCTCAATTTAGATTATATTGCAAAATTTCTCGTTGTTGAGATGACCAGGGATGTGAAAGGTCAAGTTATTGTTGAGAAAGCTGTATTGAAAGCGTTGATGAAAGATGGGGAGCAGATCAATATTGCAGCGTTTAAAAATCGAGCGGATGCAGTGATCTGGATGCGGACCAGGCTGCGCAATAGTGATGAAAAAGTTATTCAGGTCAGATAATATTTAACCGGAATTTGTTTTTTTCATCGATATATAATTCTTATCCAATTATTTTGGGAATGTTTATCTGTTTTTAATGTGAGTGAAATTGCATGAGCAAGTCTGTATCTGTACCTCTTGATGTTCCAAAAGAGGCAAAAAAGACATATATTAGCAATTTCGAGACGATTACGCATGATTCCGGAAGACTAATGCTTTTTGCCGGGGATCAAAAGATTGAACACCTCAATGAGGATTTTTTTGGAGATGGTATTCATTCTGATGATAACGGCCCGGAACATCTCTTTCGGATAGCTGCGAAGGCAAAAATTGGATGTTTTGCAGCGCAGATGGGTTTGATTGCACGGTATGGGTCAGACTATCCTGATGTTCCGTATCTGGTGAAACTAAATTCTAAGACAAACCTGGTCGGGACCTCTCAAAAAGAACCATACTCAGGACTCCTTACTACGGTGGAACAGGTTGTTAAATTTAAAAAGAGCAGTGGACTGAATATTTTGGGCATAGGATATACGGTCTATCTTGGTTCAGAGTATGAATCAGAAATGCTGAAGGTTGCAGCAGACGCAATTTTTGAAGCTCATCAGAATGGTTTCGTGACTGTTCTTTGGATATATCCACGTGGGAAAGCGGTAAAGGATGAGAAAGACCCACACCTTATTGCAGGAGCTGCGGGTGTTGCAGCATGTCTGGGATCTGATTTTGTCAAAGTTAACCCTCCGAAGAAAGAGGGGAGTTCCTCAGTTGAGTTGATGAAAGAAGCAACTAAGGCTGCAGGGAGGACAAAAGTAGTCTGCGCCGGGGGTTCGAGTGTAGATGGCGCAGTATTTTTGAAACAACTTTGGGAGCAGATTCACATCGGTGGTTG
>JAZDKH010000334.1:0-4399 GCA_043803325.1 Methanobacteriota archaeon
ATTACCCGTTTTGTAACCCCGTACAAATAATGATCATGTTCTGTTGAAAGATCAGGGATATTTGTATCAACAGCCAGTGAAGCGATATCAAATGCAGGATCCTGCTGTACATCTTGTTCTTCACCGGTTTCTGAGTTAATAATGATAGTGTATTCTTTTCCAGGAACAAGATCAACCTTGTTTATTGGTCTAAATACCATCCCATCAAATACGACATTGAGTGTAGTTATCATCAGAAATTCCCCATATTTTTAGTTAATATCGTAACTATACCGTAGTAACTCATCACCTATGAATAATTCGGACAATGGGGAATGTCATAGACCTATCTGAATGTATTCTGATCTTTGACGATGAGTCTATCGGAAACCTTGGAGTCAATATACGTTGGTTTTGATGCTCTGACTGGCATGAAAAGGGAAATGTTATTGGCTGGTGCGCAGAACACCCCGGTCATCCACGTATACTGGGTACTGAATCAGGGGGATTATCCCTGATCACTTCTGATATGTTCACTCACCGAGAGATTTCCTGATGCGATGGTTCTGCCATTGACGGTCCCGTTTCCGGTTAATCGGTGTCTGAGATCGACCAGACCGGTTCCATTAGTGAAAGTGGAACGCTCGAATGGCTGCATGGTCAGTACGCTTTCGTATCTCCCATGCTCGAGGATACCGGTAGTTTCAGTCTCTGACTGGGCCGATTCATCAGTTTCATTCCCAAAGACACAGGTGAACGGCTTCTCACGCTCGCGTTGTGATACAGATGCATACTCCCCGATGATGAGAGGACCGTCTGATCTGGCCAGGAGTCGGGAAGACAAGGTATCACGTGTTTCAGTCTCCCGATCGATACTGGTCCTGCCAGAGCCAAGGAGTCTGCCGATGATGGTGGTATCTCCCGACTGGCTGGTCTGCACGCTCATCACCGACCCATCACTGCTGATCGAGGTGGTGACAAGGTCTGCCATGCCAAGGACGCTCATGAACGTTCCCCCGGTGATGAGACCGGCGATTGTCCAGAGGAGGAGGATGTTCCCCCACCGGTCATCAGGGATATCCCTGATGAGAGCGAATCCCGCGTCTTTAAGCGAGAATTGGGAGATTATCTGCCCAGGTTTCAAGACTCGTCCTGATGGTATCAGCCTCAAAGTAGGAGAGCCGGATCTTATCTCGGGAGAGGGCAACGAGGTAAAGTTCACCGTTGACATCATGACATCGGAGGGTGCAGGAGAACTTGTCCTCTGAACTGTCATGGGACGGAGAGCCACCCATTGCGGTGTTGAGGGCTGCAGTGCCGACGATGGTGCTCACGTCGGTGTTGAACGATGCAGCGGTCGGGGCTTTGACTGAGATCTGTCCGACCGTCTTAGCCTCAGCGTTCTCATAGACAATCCGGCCGGAGTACGACTCACGGGTCTTTGCGATTGCCGGGAGGGTCTGTCCTGCTGACTGATACGTGGTGCAGCCCCAGGGGTTCGTATCCAGGATGCTCTGGACGAGGGTTACGAACGTGGTGATGTCTGGGATCGGTTCGGCAAGATCGCGAACTGCGGTCTTGGTTGTGTTAGAGGTTATAAAATCTGCCATAGGCCGTTTCCTTCCCCGGTGGCACCCGGGGGTGATCAGATATTGGATAGACCGGGGTATGGGGGTTCGGGTGAGGGGGTGAGATACCCGCTTCGCTGGGTTGGTACAGTGATCCGGCGGGTTTGGCAGGTATTGGGAGTGCAGGTGAGGGTAAGGAGCCTGCTGGTCCAGTGAGATGAACCTGATCATGAGGGAAGGAGTAAGGTATATCAGATGAACCGAAGAGGTACCTATATACAAGTCTGAATCTATTATTCCTCTGAAGGCCTTGATCCAGGCATATCCATAATTACATCAACGAAATCGGGTTTTAATTTGAACGAGAAAACTGGAAGTCAGAATAAATCTGCAGCACGGATAGATGAAGTTGCAAAATATCTGTTTGAGATCTCTGATCCAATTATTATCGATTTTTTGAACGGAGCGTTTCATCTCGATCTTAACAAAGAACATACTGCGGTTATCTCATGTAAAAACGAGTATCCGGATACGGACTTTTCTTTAATTAAAGCAGACATCGTGCTGAAAATTATCGAGAAGTCAACAAAGACCGAGATGTTCCATGTTGAGGTTCAACTTCATAAAGACAATCAGATAGAGATGCGGCTTTTTGAATATGGATACCGGATTGCCGGATTAACTGCTCAGAAGGATGATGATGGAGCCTATGAATTAATCTTCCCACGGCAGATTGTGATATTTATTGAAGAGAACAGGAATATTGGGGATTCTCTTATGTTCCGGATTATTACTCCGGATCGTCAGCGAATGCAATATCAGATTCCGGTGATCCGGGTATGGGAATATGACATACATTCCATGATTAGAGACAGACTCTTTATCCTCCTTCCCTTTAAAATATTCAGATTCCGAAAGATACTGACCAGCCTTTCAAGAGCCGGAGGCCTCACTCCTGAAAAGCAAAGAACAATCTCTGATGAACTTATGGCAGAGATGCAGATTTTGGTTCATGAGATCAATACCCTCGCAGAGCAAGGAATGATTGATGATAACGCAAACTTTTTTCTCATTTCAGCGACAACAGAATTGATTAATTATCTGAATCGAAATTTTTTACCAGAATGCAGGAATGAAAAAAAGGTGGAGCAAATGTTTGTAGGGGTAACCGAAAAAGCAATGCAAAAGGGTATACAAAAAGGAATCCAACAGGGTATCCAACAAGGAATACAACAAGGAACTCTGCAAAATAGTATCGAGATCGCAAAGAAGCTTATAAAGAAGGGTGTTCCGATTGAGGAGATATCTGAACTCACCGGGGTTGATGTCGAAACAATCAAGGAACTAATTCAATATGAGGCCATCCAACCAACCGTTTAAGCATATATCCGAATCCGATCTCTGAACATAGCCCCATATGAATCTATCCAACCAGATCCTAGCTGGTTGGATGGGCTCAATAAAACTAGTAAATTTTATCCTACCTATCCCTGTCAAAGATTTCCCGGTTATCTGGTCCGGCCCTGGTCTCCCGGTTGCGGGCGATAGTTGGGTTTCTGCTCTTTTGCAAACGAGTAAGGGTGAGGGCCTCCCTGATCACTCCTGATATAGTCACCAACAGGGAGATGGATGTGACCTGCCATTGATAGTTCCCTTACTGAAAGCCGGTGCCGGAGAACGATTCTGCCATGGGCTAGAGGAGGAGGGTCCCCCACCGGTCATCAGGGATATCCCTGATGAGAGCGAATCCCGCCTCTTTAAGCGAGGATGGGGAGATTATCCGCCCATGTGTCAAGGCTCGTCCTGATGGTGTCAGCCTTAAAGGAGGAGAGCCGGATCGTATAACGAGAGCGAGCAACGGCGGAGAGTTCACCGTTTGCGTCATGACACCGGAGGGTGCAGGAGAACGTGTCCTCTGAGCTGTCATGGGACGGAGAGCCACCCATTGCGGTGGTGAGGGCTGCTGTTCCGATGATGGTGCTCACGTCGGTGTTGAACGATGCAGCGGTCGGGGCTTTGACTGATATCTGCCCGACGGTCTCTGCCTCAGCGTTCTCATATACAATCCGGCCGGAGTATGACTCACGGGTCTCGGCACCTGCCGGAAGGATCTGTCCTGCTGACTGATACGTGGTGCAGCCCCAG
Source organism: Methanobacteriota archaeon (assembly GCA_043803325.1). GTDB lineage: Archaea > Halobacteriota > Methanomicrobia > Methanomicrobiales > Methanospirillaceae > Methanospirillum. The sequence goes on from JAZDKH010000334.1 coordinate 3,693, forward strand.
GGGTTCGTATCCAGGATACTCTGGATGAGGGGTACAAACGTGGTGATGTCTGGGATTGGTTCTGCAAGATCGCGAACAGCGGTCTTGGTTGTTGGAGTGTTTATGAAGTCTGCTATAGGCCGTTTCCTTCCCCGGTGGCACCCGGGGGTGATCAGATATTGGATAAACAGGGGGGGTATGGGGTTTCGGGTGATGGGGTGAGATATCCGATTAGCGGGGGTGGTACGGTGATCCGGCGGGTTTAGCAGGTATTGGGAGTGCAGGTGAGGGTAAGGAGCCTGCGGCTCTGGTGGTCAGATATTTAAAAAAGTATGAATTTGAGCGAAAATGAACCAGAACCCTTGATAAAAAATTCTTATGCTTACAATGCAAATTCCTATTTGTGGTAGGAATTTCTCACATTCGTCCTCTCGGAGATAAGGGGCAGGTGGTCATACCGAAACAGATCAGGGAACAATTCCATCTTACCTCCGGGACCCGTCTCTTTTTCGAGGTGAGAGATGGTACAATTATTATTACCCCCCAGCATTCGGATACATTTCTCGATGAATTCTGCTCTATCGTGCAAGAAAAAATTAAGGAGCCGATTCGGATAAAGGATCTCTTAGATGATGAGATCGAAGAGAGAATACCAGTATGATATATCTCGATTCAAATGTCTTCATTTTTGCACTCCTGTATGATGAGGATGTAATGGAGGAGGCCAG
>JAZDKH010000335.1:0-5176 GCA_043803325.1 Methanobacteriota archaeon
CTCAAAAACCTCCCGAATGTTGAAATTTGGGGAACCGGTTCAGCCTCCAGGGAATTTCTCTATGTTGAAGATGCAGCCAGGTGCATAGTCCTTGCAACAGAGAAATTCAATGGGATAGAACCGGTAAATATCGGGGTTGGGAATGAGATCTCAATTAAAGACCTTGTTCAGATTATTCACTCTCAAGTTGGCTATGAGGGAAAGATCATCTGGGACAGCACAAAACCTGATGGTCAGCCTCGAAGATGCCTTGACACTCATCGTGCTAACGAATGGTTCGGATTTGAGGCACAAACAAACTTTGAAGAAGGGCTTCACAAGACTATTGACTGGTATATAAACTCCCTTCAATAACCACCTTTCAGGATGTCACTCTAACCGTAATGATTTTCCCGATTAACCGTAAATTATAATATCGAATGTCAAATAAAACCGCACTTATAACCGGCATAACCGGTCAGGACGGCTCATATCTTGCGGAATTGCTCCTATCAAAGGGATATGAGGTCCACGGGCTGGTCCGTCGTGCTTCTACATTCAATACCCAACGTATTGATCATATTTATGTAGATGCCCATGACCCGGATGCCAAGATTTTTTTCCATTATGGAGATCTATCCGACTCCGAGATGATCTCTCATGTTCTCTATAACATCAAACCAGATGAGATCTATCACCTTGGAGCACAAAGTCACGTCAGAGTCAGTTTTGATACCCCTGAATACACCGGGAACGTGACTGCCCTCGGAACCACTCGAATCCTCGAGGCAATACGGAGAAGCAATCCACAGGTCAAATTTTACCAGGCTTCATCAAGCGAGATGTTTGGCCATACAAATCCCCCACAGAACGAGGATTCCTGTTTCTGGCCAAGAAGCCCGTATGCATGTGCAAAGGTCTACGCATACTGGATGGCCAGGAACTACCGGGACGGGTACAATATGTTTGCCTGCAACGGGATCCTTTTCAATCATGAATCTCCCCGGAGAGGTGAAATTTTTGTTACTAGAAAGATTACCAGGGGAATCGCGGCGATTCTTGCAGGAAAAGAACAGTACCTGTACTTAGGAAACCTCGATGCAAAACGCGACTGGGGATTTTCTCCTGAATATGTGGAATGTATGTGGAGTATCCTGCAACAGGATAAACCTGATGACTATGTCATTGGAACCGGAGAAACGCACACCGTCCAGGAATTTGTCGATGCAGCGTTCTCGTATGCTGGACTTGATATCGGGAAACATATTAAAATAGATCAGAAATATTTCAGACCAACAGAGGTAGAAGCTCTTCTCGCTGATCCATCGCGTGCTGAAAAGAAGCTCGGGTGGAAAGCACAGATCAAATTCTCTGAACTGGTTAAGATCATGGTGGATGCTGATATGAAAGCAGCCGGACTCGAGCCGGTAGGTGAAGGATATTCCATCCTCGAGAAGCAGTTCCCAAACAGATGGTGGATGAAAGATTGATTCCATTCTTGCCTTCCCATCCTGTACCGTTCATATTTAAAAATCGGTGACCCGTGTTTTGGCAGGATAAAAGAATTCTTATCACCGGGATCAATGGATTTCTGGGTAGGAATATAGAACAGAGTCTTACCAGTCAGGGAGCAGAGATCTACGGATTTGGAAGAAATATCCGGGCAAAGGGACATCAGACTCATACAGATAAGTCCACACACTTTATTTTGGGAAACATTGACGACGAAGAGTCAATATTTAACGGTGTTTCTGCATGCGAACCGGAGATCATCTTTCATCTCGCGGCCCAGTCTTCGGTAGCTAACTCTTTTGAAGAACCAGCAAAAACCTGCCTGACAAATTGCCTGGGCACGAGTAATCTCCTTGAGGCGGTCTCCAGATTCGAGGGGGATCCGGTAATCGTCTTTGCCGGGTCATCAGACGAGTATGGCCAGGTATTCAGCACTCCAGAACAGTATAAAACGTATGTACACAATTTTGGTGAGCTACAAGAACCCCCAGCAAAAATTCCGGAGATCCCCATATCAGAGAGTAATCCACTCAGACCATTATCCCCGTATGCGGTGAGTAAAATCTATGGGGATCTCCTTATGAGGAATTATCATCAGACCTCTGGAGTGAAAACGGTAGTGTGCCGCTCATTCAATGTCGAAGGAGCGGGAAGGGGAGACCAATATGTCACTTCAGTCATTGCAAAGCAGGTTAATGAACGGAAATCAGGACGCACTAATAAAATTACCATTGGCAATATTAACCCGGTACGAGATTTCTCCCATGTTCAAGATATTGTTAATGGATATCAGATTTTAGCGGAGCGAGGGCGAGCAGGAAATGTATATAATCTCGGCTCCATGAGAGGCGTTTCTGTGGCAACATATCTGCTTACCAGCCTTGAAATAGCCGGATATCAGATTGACAAGATCAAAACATTTGAGAATGATACCGAGCTGTCTGAACCACTGAGAGAAGAGAGTTCATCAATGTTCGGGACTCCGATATCCATGAGTAATCTGGATAAAAGAATTATTCAGGGGGATATCTCTTTCTCACCATCAGATCTCGGGGTTGTTGCCTATTCAGGTGATGAACAGATAAAAATTGAATTTGACGCGAATAAATTCAGACCGGTAGATATTCCGATACTCATCGCGGATACCAGTAAAATATCCAAGATCGGATACCGGCCGACTCGCTTACTTCGTGATATCATCAAGGATCAACTCCGGTTCTATCAGACAGGGGATCTTTAATTCTCTTTCATCCACCACAGGTACGTCTCCCTGAGCCCATTCTCAAGTGAATATACCGGATCAAATCCAAGTTCTACCCGAGCTTTTGAGATGTCTGCACAAGAATGACGCACCTCTCCCTCTCGTGCCTCCTGGTGCATAATATTCACGTCTTTTCCTGCTATCCTGATGATATTTCGTGCTAACTGATTAATGGATGAAGATACCCCGGTTCCGACATTATAAACCCCATACACGTTTTTATCCATCGAGAGGAGTAAAGCCTGTACGACATCCTTAACATAGATAAAATCACGGGTCTGCTCACCATCCCCGAATATGGTTAATTGAGTTCCCTGAGAGAGACTATCAAGAAATTTTGAGATAACCCCCGAGTATGGAGAGGATGGATCCTGGTTCGGTCCGTATACATTAAAAAAGCGAAGACATACAGCCTCCACCCCATACAACCGGGTGTACACAGAAGAATACACCTCTGTAGTGTACTTCCCCACTGCGTATGGAGAGAGAGGATCAGCAGGGAATGACTCCTTGTGTGGAGGACTGTATAAATTTCCATAGAGAGCAGCTGAAGATGCAAGAACAACTTTTAAAACCCTCCCAACCCGGGCCGCCTCCAAAATATTGAATAATCCATCAACATTGATTTGGTGATTCAACCTGGGATCTTCTATTGATCGTTGAACAGAAACCAGGGCTGCAAGATGGAAAATACCATCCACACCATTGCACAGTGATTCTACCCGTGCCTCATTTTCTATCGAATCCTGAATAAAATCAACCCTACCGGTTTTTAGAATATCTGAAATATTTTCCAGTCTTCCAGAGTCAAGTGAGTCAAGGATAACACAGTGATCCCCACGGGCTACCAGAGCGCGACAGAGGTGAGAACCAATAAACCCCGCACCACCGGTGACCAGGTATCGTTTATTCATTTGAATAATATTCTATCTTAACGAATATCAGGATATAGTCGGAACATATGTTTCAAAGGGGGTGCTGATTCTTGTCTCCTCTGCCGATTCCCTTGTAGATAAACCCTGCATTGATAAACCGGTCAGGATCAATCACATTTCTTCCGTCCACGATCACGGGTCTTTGAGATACCCGGGGCAGGATGATATCGGGATTAATTGAATAATACTCCTGGTGATTGGTAAAGATCACGATCACATCAGTTCCGGTAATTGTCTCAAGAATATCAGGAATAAGGGTTACATCAGGGTACTCCCGGACCCAGGGATCATGCACCCGCACCTCTGCTCCCGCTTCAAAGCACAGGTCCCGGAACGGTTCGGCCGGAGTATTTCTTGCATCATCAGTATTGGCCAGGAACGACCATCCAAGGAGACCAATCTTTGCCCCATTCAGATCTTTACCAGCGCGAGCAAGACCACGGGAGAGAAGCGTAAACATATGACGGGGCATAAAGTCATTGATATGGCGTGCCAGGACATACAGTGACTCCATTCCAGACGGATAATCAAGTGATTCAACACCGGCTATCGTTACCCCTCGCTCGAGATGATACGTATCTTTCGTGAGACAATGCCCTCCCACCCCGGCACCAGGCCAGAGGATAGAACGGGTAATCCCTTCACCCTTCAAAGAATCTATTCCGGAACGGACATCGTAAAAATTAATCCCCATTGCTTCGCAATACAGGGCGAGCTGGTTTGCCGCAGCAATCTGGAGATCGCGAAAGGTATTTTCCGCGGTCTTTGTAACCTCAGCTGCGGTTGCAGACATGGGAAGGACCCGACCCTTCGTCAGGACCGGTTCATACAACTGAGCCGCACGAAGAGTACTAACCTCATCAATTCCGCCGATAATCCGATCATGCTCCTGAATATTCTGAATCAGACGGCCAACCATGACCCGCTCCGGGGCGTGGGCAAGGAAAAAATCTTTGCCCGCCTGAAGCCCGGACTCGTTCTCCAGCAATTGGCGGGCAAATCCATTGGTTGTTCCCGGAGTAATGGTTGACTCGAGAACAACCAGCGTCCCAGGCCTGATATTCCTGCCAACGACCCGGATTCCTTCCTCCAATGCTGAAAAGTCAGGAGTAAGATCTGCAGAATTAGCAAATGGCGTCTGGATGGCGAGAGTCACGACGTCGCATAATGCGAGTTGAGAAAAGTCACTCGTACAGGTAAATTTACCAGAGGATACTACTTCTTTGAGCATTTCTTTGAGATTTGGTTCTTCACCCTGCAAAGGGAGAATTCCTTTATTAAGCAACTCTATTTTATACCCTGAACTGGGAGTGTTGCGTTGGAAACCGATAACCCGGGCGAATTCTTCAGAATGAGCAAACAGAACTGCTGACGGTATCCCAACATACCCCATTCCCACAACCCCGATCGTCTGAATCTGGTTCCATAGCGTTGAATCACGCATCATGGTACGCATCTCTCATCTTCTGTTGAATCTTCTCACATATCT
>JAZDKH010000336.1:0-3119 GCA_043803325.1 Methanobacteriota archaeon
GGGGATCATAACCGGACCCTCTACCCTCTCTTATGGGCTTCATATGAGCACATCCAACTATCGGTCTCGAGATGAAGTTATCCCTGATATTGCAGAAGCATTGTCAGTGGAGGCCTCTGCGCTTGCTGACTGGGGGATATCAATGCTTCAGATCGACGAACCAATATTCTCCACCGGCATTGCAGATCTATCGCTCGGACGTGAAGCATTATTGAAGGTCATAAAAAAAGTAAAGATTCCTGTCTGTCTTCATGTCTGTGGACCTCTCTCAAAGATTATTGATGAACTCGTCAGGATGCCGATTCAGGTGCTTGACTTTGAAGGGAGTGTTGATCCTGAAAATTTTGCTTCCCTCTCTGGACAGGATCTCAAGGATAAATATATTGGGTTTGGGTGTGTTGACTCATCAAAGGCTCAAGTTGAAGATCTCAATACCGTGATCTCCCGTATTCGCGCCGGGGTGGATACACTTGGTGTAAACCGGCTTCTCCCTGACCCAGACTGTGGTCTGCGTATGCTTGATCCGGGTGATGCATCTGCTAAACTCTCGCGGTTATGTGAAGCCGTCGCGGTAGTCAGATCTGAAGTTTCCGAATGATACCCCGGTGCCATGAAGAGAAAAAGGTTTTTTCATATCATTACCCTTTTGTGAAAAGACAGATGATATACTATGAGTAACGTGTGCGTGAAGGAGAGGTCGATAGAGTTATGCATATCCCTGGTTTGAATGGGCATCAGGTCCTTGCGGCCGCGATTTTTATATCAGCAGTCTTTTTTCTCGGGGTAAAACTTCTAAATCCTACCCCTCTGGTTATCTGGAGTACAGGGACTGATTTTGTCATCCAGACTGAACATATCGGTGATGTGTATACGATAACTGATGTTGCCATTATCATCTGTGCGTCATTGGTTGTCTGTGCAACTGCCCTTATTCTTCTGTTTTATGATCAGATCCATATTGTTGCCATCCCCCGAGAAGCGCGACTGCCGGATCATGAACCTGATATCCCGCTTCCCTCTCCTCTTGAAGAGCGGAAGCGTCGATGGGAAGCGATCCTTCCTACCCTGAAAGAAGATCAGCAGATCATCTATCAGAGTATCCTTGATGCAGATGGCCTCATACCCCAAAGTGACATCGTCGAAAATACCGGCCTCTCAAAGTCAAATGTCAGTCGGACCCTGGATATTCTGGAGAGTATGGGCCTGATAGAGAAGCGTCGCAGAGGGATGGGGAATATCATTCTCCTGAAATAACATGAAGATAGAACCAGAACGGGTGGCATTTCTTGTGATCCTTGCAATATGCGGAATTCTTATGGCAGTTGCCGGAAATTATCTTATGGATTCCCGCCAACCGGTTCGTCAGGAGAGTCAGTTACTTGAGAATTTTCTCATCATGCAGTCGATGGCTGGAAAGAACTCAACCCCAACAAACCTTACCTATGTGATGGGAACAACCGGACTTGTCGTAAGTTTTAATGATATCCTGACAAATAGTGGGATCCAGGTGCATCGCTCTCCCCGGGGAGCTAATACCAGTTAGTCACCGGATACAGAACTGATCCCTGAGCTGGCGTCGGAGTAGTTTCCAGCCGCCTACCCGGGGGAGACTGTCAACAATAATCGTCTTTCTGGGTATTTTATACCCGGCGAGGAGGGTTTTGGCAAATACCATGATATCTTCGTGCGTGATCGTTGACCCTGGTCTTGGCACTACTGCTGCCGCTGGTATCTCACCTTTTTCTTCATCAGAACATCCAAATACCGCAACATCTGCAATATCAGGATGCTGGATCAGAACATTTTCCACCTCAGTAGGGTAGATCTTCCACCCGGACATGATGATCATATCTTTCTTACGGTCAGTAATGACCAGCATCCCATTTTTATCAATGTATCCGATGTCTCCTGTGAGGAACCATCCATCAGGGAGGAATACTTTTAATGTGTCCTCAGGTTTCTCCCAGTATCCAAGAGCAACTCCCGGTCCACGAAGTGCTATCTCACCTGGTTTTCCTGATGGGAACGTCCGGGATGGATCATCCTCATCAACGATCTTCACTTCTGCATACCCGACGGGAGTTCCGACACTATTAAATTCATCAGCCTCCGGGTAATGGCCTGGGCGTATTGCTGTGCCGGCTCCGAGTACAATAGTCTCAGATAATCCATATGCGTTGATAATTGGGATACCGAACCGGCGGTGAAATGCCCGCCAGGTAGGGGCATGCATCGGTCCTCCTCCACTGATGATGCGTCTGACCGATGCCAGGTATTGATTAGATTCAGGAGGTGTCTCTAAGATACTATGGATGACCGGCGGCATTCCGGCAAGAATGGTCACTGAATATCTTTCCGTGAGATGCAGGTATTCATCCAGCTGATACCGCTCCATGATGATCCAGGTTCCTCCTTCTTTCAGTACTGATATACCCCAACTGATTCCGACGTGCCCCATGGGATAAATGCCGAGATAAATGTCATCCCTGGTGAGGTCCAGAGCTTCCCGCTCAGCTTCAAGTGCTGCTGTCCAGCCTCCCTGAGTGAGCATGGCTCCTTTTGGTCTTCCGGTTGTCCCCGAGGTGTACTGAATCTGACAGAGAGCATCTGCATGGCATGGATATGGGTTTATGAGAGGTTGTGACTGGAGTAGGTGCTCTATAGAATTCGGTCCTTCCCCCCCAGAGATTATGATGTGCGGGATCTTCAGGGTTGTTGCAACTCTCTCGGCTGTGTTTCTCCCGAGAGTATCAGTAATGATTCCACAAGCCCCGGAATCCTCCACAACATACCTGAGCTCCTCTTCCCGGTACACAATATTTGCTGGAATCACAACCGCACCAATTCTCCAGAGTGCAAGAAATGCGATAAGATACTCGGGTGAACTATCCAGAAATAAGACTACGCGGTCTCCATTATGGATCCCGATATCTTTCATCCCCCGGCTCATGCACATGACTGCATTGAGAAGTTCTCTCCAGGTCAATATGCAACTCTGTGACGGATGAATGAGTGCTATTTTTTCAGGTGCCTCCTGAGCACGAATATCAAGAAAAGAGGTGATATTGAACATATTCTTATTTACAGATATGTACTTCAATGCATATAGACGTCATGAC
>JAZDKH010000337.1:0-3906 GCA_043803325.1 Methanobacteriota archaeon
AGACATCGAAGACTATTCGTACGAGAAATACGGATCTTTGGTCGACGTCGATCTCCCCCCTGAATATGAAAAGGTTCGGGAGTATTGGGCAGAACCAGGACGAGCACTGGTCTATATCGCACTTAACGTGAATTCCCGTCAGAAAGAGTATCTTCTCTTTGAACCAACCCTCTCTCCCTTTGAGTATGAACTGCTAGAACGACTCCATGAAGACCTCCGCGATGTCCTCATCCTAAACGATGAAGAGATAGGAATAGACCGACACTATTTACTTCTTTCAAAGGTACTTGACCTCCTTAAATACTACGGAATCGCGATCGAACAACGCTCGCTTTTTAAACTTGAATATTTTTTAGTCAGAAATTATATCGGATGGGGTCGTATCAACGCACTCATGATGGATCCCTGGATAGAAGATATATCCTGTGACGGGGATAATATCCCCATCTTCTTATTTCATCGGAAAGAGCAAAATATTAAGACAAATATTAAATTCGAAACTGAAGCTCTTATATCCCTGGCAATCACCCTGGCCCAGCGATCTGGCAAGCATATATCTTCAGCAAATCCGCTTATTGATGCAACTCTTCCGGATGGATCACGCCTTCAACTCACCTTTGGTACTGAGGTAACCTCCCGTGGCACTTCTTTTACCATACGAAAATTCAGAGAACAACCCTTCACCCCGATTGACCTATTAGAATTGAAAACTTTTAACGCTGATATGCTGGCATATTTCTGGCTAGCTATCGAGAATAAAATGTGTCTGGTCTTTATCGGAGGTACAGCATCAGGAAAAACAACATCTCTGAATGCGGTCTCACTCTTCATCCCTCCCCTGGCAAAGGTCGTCTCTATCGAAGACACACGGGAACTGACCCTGTTCCATGATAACTGGATCGCCAGCATCACCCGTGACTCTGTTGCAGAGGGAGGAACATCTATTGACATGTTCAAGCTCCTCAAAGCCGCAATGCGTCAGCGGCCAGAGTATATCCTCGTTGGTGAAGTTCGTGGTGTAGAAGCACAGACTCTGTTTCAGGCGATGAACACGGGTCACACTACATTCTCTACCATGCACGCGGGGAGTGTGGATGCCGCAATCCATCGGTTAGAAAATGAACCACTGAATGTTCCAAGAAATATGCTTCAGGCTCTAAACATTCTAAGCATTCAAAAACAGATTCAGATCGGAATGGACCGGGTTAGACGAAGTGAAGAGATCGTTGAGATTGCCGGTATCGATCCCGCAACCGGGAATATCATGGTCAATACGGTGTTTGAGTATGATCCCCTCTTAGACACATTCAGATATACCGGAAGATCTCAGGTGCTTGGTGACATCTCCACCCTGAACGGATGGAGCCGGGAAGTACTTCTTGAAGAGATGGAACGAAGAAAACTTGTCCTTAACTCTATCAAAGAACAGGATCTTCGTGATTATGTCAACTTCACCAAGATCATTCAGGCATATTATATCGACAAACAACGCGTATTAGACAATATTGACAATCTTATCAGGATCGCGACATGAGGGTAGATTTCCTGATAAGGCGTTGGATTGCGCGAAATCCGGATCGATTTATTAATCTGAGAAAAGATCTCAATTCGATACGAGCAGGAGTCACCGTTGAGCAGTATGTACGGCAGGCCTTCTTCATCGGCCTAATGGCAGGACTCATCGCAGCAGTCATCAGTTTTTTCCTCGCCTCATTCCTCTTTACTACAAATCTCGGACTAAAACCTGAACTCTATAACGTGCTCAACCTTGACCTGAGCGTAGAGAACCCAGGTCTGCCGATCATGATCGCAGTCCAGAGCATTGTGGGTATTGCGGCCTTTTTCATCGGTGCATTCATCGGATACAAAGCAACCCTGGCATTTCCTTCTCTTGAAAAGATGACCAGGACTACCAAGATAAATATTGGTCTTCACAACTCGGTAGCCTATATGTATGCCATGCGCAGGGGAGGTGCAGAGCTCCTGATGATCCTCAGATCAATCTCTGAAATGGCTGCTATCTATGGGGAAGTCTCGTATGAGTTCAGGCAGGTGGTCAGAGATGCTGACTTCTTCGGGTATGATGTGGTAAATGCATTGAAACACCTGAGCAATACCACCCCTTCTCAGAAGATGCGGGATTTTCTTCAGGATATGCTCTCAACGGTGGAAAGTGGGGGAGATCTCGCCAAATTTCTGCAGGATAGAGTTCGTATCCTACAGGAAGAAGCGAAATTTGAGCAGAAAGAATTCTTACAATTCTTAGGACTTGTTGGTGAGATTTATGTAACGATCTTCATCGCCGGTCCGCTCTTCCTGATAGTTATCATGGTTGTGATGGGAATGATGGGGTCTTCTTCTATCTTTGAACTCTCCCTGATAGGCTATGTTGTACTCCCTATTGGATCGCTCATCTTTATTCTTATGATTGATACTATCTCAATCAAAGATGAGAATGCGGTTAAATATGTCAAAGCGAAGTGGTTGAATCAATATACCGATGTCAGAGTCAGGGAGCAAACAGGAGAGGAACATCTCTTTGCTACCATAACAAGATTTGATCAACTCAGGTCTCTGAAGAAATGGTTAGCTCACCCTATGAAAGCGTTTGTAGAAAAACCAGAGATGTCATGTTATTTCAGCGCCCCGGTTGCAATAATCGTGTTCATCTGGACGTTAATAAACGCTCCATGGGGGGGGACAATAGATGAGATTCTGACATCAGTCGATGATCGAATTATGTTCGCCCTGCTCATCGTGATGATCCCTTATGCTGTCCTGTTTACCTTGTGGAACAATAAAATCAGAGGTATGGAGTCCCTCATTCCTGATTTCCTCGATCGTATGGCAGGAATTAATGAAGTTGGTCTGACTCTTACCCAGTCAATTACTATCATGGCACGGGCAAACCTGGGAATCCTTGCGTACGAGATCAGACATATCCAACGCGATATCCTCTGGGGAGCAAACTTCAGTGATGCCTTGATTCGATTCGAACTCAGAGTCAGGACAGCACTTATTGCCCGGACAGTCACCCTGATCACCAAAGCTTCAACCATGAACAGTTCAATCTCTGATGTGCTCAGGATTGCAGCCGCTGATGCCCGTATGAGTGAACTTTTGAAACGGGATCGCCTGTCAGAGATGTTTATCTATACCGCGATTGTCTATCTGTCCTTCTTTGTTTTTATTTTTGTGATCGGAGTCATATCGACTCAGTTCCTTGAAGTTCTTGCAAATCAGAGTAAGGAAGGACTTTCAATGGCCGGACCTCTGGCAAATGTTGGAACCATGTCTTTAACAACTCTTGAACGGATCCTATACCATACCTGTCTGGTTCAGGGTCTGTTCTCAGGCCTTATCGCTGGAATGATGGGAGAATCCTCATTAAAGGCTGGAGTTAAACACAGTTGTATCCTTATCATCGCTGCACTCCTGGCATTTAATTTCGCATTTTAGATTTATCTGATGAGGCCCGGACCGCCAGAACCTGCCCTGATACCCACCGAACCGACTGGCCCCCCAACCCGTATATGCGTATGGAACTGGTTTTTAGCCTCCCAGATGAGTTCTCTGAAGTGAACCTTCGGAGTCTCCAGTAGTTTCATGAGAGGGAGGGTAGCCCGATTATCATTCAATTCATATAAGACAACCGCTATCCAGACGCGGCGCTGTATCGAACCGGTATGAAGGAGAGGGATGAGAAGGTCAACCACATCACTTCCCATGGCAGTAAGTTTTTCTGCCGCTTCTGCTGCCCGCGTTGGATCTTCTAGATCAGCAACATATGCTGCTACATCCCTCCTTCGGGGATCTGACGCAGATATCCGGACATCTTCCTTAACGGGAGGGATATCAGATCTGATCCCTGAATCTGGGGACGTTGATTTTGACAGATTCTGGAGG
>JAZDKH010000338.1:0-7206 GCA_043803325.1 Methanobacteriota archaeon
AGGAATGGCGATGAGAATTATTTCAGGTGCAACAAGAGGGACAAATACGAGCGGTGCAAAAGTCATCAGGAAATAATCGATACGGTAACTCGTATGCTGAGAGATCATGTTTAATGGATTCATATACTGGTCTAGAAATCCCGAACCTACCGAAGATCCAGAAGGAATAAAGTAGGGTTGAATTACCAAAAAAAATGTCAAAAGGGTAAGAATTGCGATAATCATAAGAACGATATACTGCCATCGCTGTTTTAATGGCTCTCTCCAGGTCTGATAGAACCCGACGAGACCGATCATGAAGACGATCAGGGAAACATCCTCTTTAACACAGAGGGAGAGAAGCCCGAAGACCAGCATAAGATTCCTTCTCCCTGAAACAAAACCCCAGAGTGCAAATCCCAATAACACCGGGAGAAAGGCGACTTCATGAAAATCATAGAGATTAACCCCGTGTAATGGAGGATAGATGAGATATAATATTGCAACAATGCACCCTGCACCCTTCCCTAATATCTCCCTGCCACACAGATAAATCGGAATTGCACCGAGAGCGAGCAAGGTACTTTGGGCTATCAGGAGGGTCTCGGGTTTTGGCGATACAATATAAAACGGGATTAGGGAGAAGAGAATCGGGGAGAAATGAACACCCAAATGAGAACCGATAGCCATATTATGGGCAAATTGCTCAAGAGAATTGGTCAGGAGTTCTCCATTCATTGCGGTATTCCAGAACGCCTGATTAAAGATCGCGAGGTCATATTCAAGTTGGAAGGTATCGTATCGAAGAAGTGAGAGATAAGAGAGGATAATTGCGTAGAAGATGACCCCGATGACAAGTATACTATCATACCGATCCGGGCATCGGAGATCTGATATCTTTTTCCAGTATTTTCCCGGTTGAGTGACCGAATCTAAAAGATGTTTTATAAATTTCATGAAAACCCGTTTGATCTGCGAAATTATGAATGTTCCATTCAGCGGGAGAGTCGGGTAAAAAAATAGCATCGAATATTGAAGATTTACTAAAAAGGATGAAACCGGAAAAGTTTCACAATCACTTTTTCTGGAACTGGGGCATCATCGCCCGAATCTCAGCCCCTACCTCTTCAATCAAATGATCCTCATCTGCTTTGGTAAGTGCATTGAAGACGGGACGATTCACCATATTCTCAAGGATCCATTCCTTTGCAAAGTTCCCATTCTGGATCTCCTCAAGAATCTCCTGCATTGCCAGATACGACTCAGTCCCGATTACCCTCGGCCCACGGGTGAGATCACCAAACTGGGCAGTATTAGAGATAGCACTGCGCATCGCGGTAAATCCTCCGGTATGAATCATATCCACGATCAACTTGAGTTCATGAAGCACTTCAAGATACGCCATCTCCGGGGCGTATCCGGCCTCAACAAGGGTCTCAAACCCTGCTTTGATAAGGGCCGTGGTTCCCCCGCAAAGGACCGCCTGTTCACCGAAGAGATCGGTCTCGGTCTCCTCGCGAAAACTCGTCTCTAGCACGACTGCCCGGGTTGCCCCGATGCCTTGTGCATACGCAAGAGCGATCTGGCGGGCATTTCCGGACATATCCTGGTGGACAGCAATCAGTGCCGGTACTCCCATTCCTTCAGTAAAAGTCTGCCTGACCATACGACCGGGTCCCTTTGGAGCAACCATGATCACGTCAACATCTGCAGGGGGGATGATCTGCCCATAGTGGATGTTAAACCCATGCGAGAACATAAGGGCCTTTCCTTTGGTCAGATGGGGACCGATGGAAGAGCGATAAACTGAAGCCTGGAGTTCATCCGGAATCAGAATCTGAATGACATCTGCCTTCTTTGCAGCTTCAGATACCTCAAATACCTCAAACCCTTCATTCTTGGCAAAATCCCAGCTCTTTCCCGGGCGCAGTCCGATGATCACATGCAGACCACTGTCTTTCAAGTTTAACGCCTGTCCTCTCCCCTGATTACCATATCCAATGACTGCAATTGTCTTTTTTGCGATTGCAGTTGGATCAACATCCTTATCATAATACTTCTGAATCATTGACGACCTCTCTTCTCTTCGTATGAGAAGATTGGAGGGGAGATAATATCTGTTTTCCTTCATATGGATGATACAAGTATTGCTGGGAATAAGGAACGGAATTGTGGTGCATACCCGCGCACCACATGGTGCACCAAGAAGATATATATCCCTACTCACTCAGGCAGAGACAAGCCTATCTCTTCTGAATGGTACCTGTATAATATGGAGTCAGAATTATGAAGTATGAGATAAAGTACCGTCCAAGTTATGGGTACCTGGTAGTAACCCTTGAGCCCGGTGAGTCTATCACTGCCGAAGCAGGTGCTATGACCTACATGCAGCCCTCGATAGAAGTACATACCCGTAAACGTAAACAGGGCCTTCTCTCAACCATCGGCATGTCACTGCTCGGAGGTCAATCATTCTTTGTCAATGATTTTACCGCCACCTCTGCACCCGGTGAGGCTGGATTCTCTGCAGCTCCGCTTGGAGACGTAGAGGTTATTGATATCGGGCCGGGAAAAGGATTTATCATCCAGAAATCAGCCTATATCGCGTCAGAACAAGGAGTCACCCTTGATGTAGAATGGCAGGGTTTTTCCAAGGGAATCTTCGGCCAGGGACTCTTCATGATCAAGGTTTCCGGTCAGGGGATGATTTTCATCAACACATTCGGAGCGATTGATAAACACACACTTGCTCCCGGAGAGAGGTTAATTGTTGATAACTTCCATTTGGTTGCTTTCAGTGATACCTGCCAGTATAAAGTGACCAAGTTCGGGGGATGGAAAGAGACATTCCTCTCAGGTGAATTTCTGGTCACTGATATCACCGGACCGGGTGAAGTATATATTCAGACAAAGAACATCAGGGAGATGGCTGACTGGATATGGGCCCTCATTGAGCCTAAGGTTCAGGCAAAGGCACGATGACCGGATAATGTGGTGCGCCCCGAGTTAATTGTTGCGGGATGTGCACCAACACAGACCTCAAGAAAGAACCACCATAAATACCCATCCTTTTTTCGAAGATATATTTATTATCAGGTAAACACCCACATACTCATGGGAAAGATTTCCTATGAGTGAGTGTTTAATTGTCCAATAAAATTATACGCTTTTTCGATACAACACTCCGGGACGGGGAACAGACACCCGGAGTATCACTGACCCCTGCTGAGAAACTTGAGATTGCAACCGCTCTTTCAGATATCGGTGTGCAGGTTATCGAAGCAGGTTCCGCCGTTGCATCGGAGGGCGAAAGGGAAGCAATCCGATTGATTGCAAATGCAGGGCTTGGTGCCGAGTGCTGCACATACGTAAGAGCCCTGCCTCAGGACATCGACTGTGCCGCAGATGCCGGTGCTGATTCTGTCCATCTCGTAGTACCGGTATCGGATCTGCATATCACGCGAAAGATGCAGAAGAGCAGGGAAGAGGTTCATACCATGGCAATGAAGGCAGTCACCTACGCTAAAGAGCGGGGCCTTATTGTTGAACTATCAGGTGAAGATGCATCCCGGGCTGATCAGGAATTTCTTGTCACATTATACCGGGATGGTGTCGCTCACGGAGCTGACAGACTCTGCTTCTGCGATACCGTCGGGGTGCTCACTCCGGAGCGGGCAGCAGAGATAATCCCCCCCCTCTGTTTGGCACCTTTGAGTATCCATTGCCATAACGATCTCGGTCTGGCTTTGGCAACAAGCCTCTCTGCATTGAAAGCAGGAGCGAGTTGCACCCATGTAACGGTAAACGGCCTGGGAGAACGTGCAGGTAATACTGCACTTGAAGAGGTTGTCATGTCTCTTGAGACACTGTATGGATACAAAACCGGGATTGATACCAAAAAGTTATACCCTCTTTCAACCCTGGTATCTCGTCTGACCGGGGTTCCATTTGCGACAAATAAACCGATCGTCGGGACGATGGCCTTTACTCATGAGAGTGGTATCCATGCCCACGGACTCTTCCGTGACTCACGGACCTATGAACCAATGGCACCGGAGACAGTGGGCAGAACACGGAGAATTGTTCTTGGCAAACATTCCGGATCTGCATCAGTGAAAGCAGCCCTTACTGAACTTGGATATGAACCTAACCCACGTCAGCTCGAAGAGATTGTAAAACGTGTGAAAAATCTTGGTGACGAAGGGCGCCGGGTAAGTGACACCGATGTGATGGCTATCACTGATGCAGTCATGATGATTGAATGCAAACCGATCATTACGGTCAAACAGTTCACGGTGGTCAGTGGATCAAACATAATGCCTACCGCCTCGGTGACATTGGAAGTGAACGGAGAGGAGGTGACCGGAGCTGCTACGGGTGATGGTCCGGTGGATGCAGCGCTGCGGGTTCTCCGCCAGTCAGTCGCGAGTGCAGGAGACATACGACTTGAAGAGTACCATGTCGATGCAATCACGGGTGGGACCGATGCTATGGTTGAAGTGACGGTAAAACTGAACAAAGATGGACGAATCATCACCTCTTGCGGAGCCAGAACTGATATAATCCAGGCCAGCGTAGAAGCGGTGGTAACAGGAATGAACCGTCTGTTGAGGGAGATAGATGAAAAGCGGCGCACAGATACTGATTGAAGGGCTGAAAGAACAGGGAGTGGATGTCATCTTTGGATATCCGGGCGGCGTTGTTCTTCCGATTTATGATGAACTCTATGATTCTGATATCAGACATATTCTGGTCAGACATGAACAGGCAGCCATCCATGCGGCAGACGGATATGCACGGGCTAGCGGAAAAGTAGGAGTCTGCCTTGCGACATCTGGACCAGGAGCCTGTAACCTGGTGACCGGCCTTGCGACCGCATATATGGACTCAATTCCGGTGGTTGCCCTTACCGGACAGGTTCCGACAATGCTCCTTGGAAACGATGCATTCCAGGAGTCTGATATCACCGGGATCACGATGCCGGTGACGAAACACAACTATCTGGTCCAGGATGTAAAAGACCTGAAACGGATTATACGAGAGGCATTCTATATTGCAGGTACCGGTCGGAAAGGCCCGGTTTTAATAGACATCCCAAAAGATGTCAGCACGACAAAAATACCAGATGTTGATGGACCTGACCAGCAGATACGACTGAGAGGATATAAACCGACGTACCAGGGACATGGCAAACAAATTCAGAAGGCGATTGATCTGCTGAGTGCATCTCAGCGCCCGATCATTTATGCCGGAGGGGGAGTCATCTCTTCAAACGCTTCAGCAGAACTCGTCGCATTTGCTGAGCGAATGTGTATGCCGGTAGCTACAACCCTGATGGGCCTCGGCTGTATCCCTGCAGATCACCCGCTAAATCTTGGGATGCTTGGGATGCATGGGACCGCGTATGCAAACTACGCGATTACCGGTTCAGACCTGCTCTTCTCGATAGGGGTCAGATTCGATGACCGGGTAACCGGAAACCTTGCCACCTTTGCTCCGAGTGCCAAGATCATCCATATTGATATTGACCCGGCAGAGATCGGGAAGAACAAACCGGTCGATGTGCCGATAGTAGGGGATGCCAAAAATATCCTCTCTGATCTCTTAAAGAAGATTCCGGAGAGTTGTCCACATCCTGACTGGTCTGCTCAGGTGCAGGGATGGAAGGAAGATCATCCGCTGAAGTATAAAGAAAATGGTAATATCAGACCTCAATCAGTGATCAGAAAACTTGCGGATATTCTTGGGAGCAGAGGGGTCATAGTCAGTGAAGTAGGACAGAATCAGATGTGGACAGCCCAGTTCTTCAGATTCTCACGACCACGGCAATGGGTAAGTTCAGGCGGTCTGGGTACCATGGGATTCGGATTTCCCGCGGCAATGGGCGCTCACTATGCCTGCCCCGATGAGCCGGTTATAGTTATTGCTGGTGACGGAAGTTTCCAGATGAACATACAGGAGCTCGGGACTGTAGCCCAGTATCAGATTCCGGTTAAGATAATCATACTAAACAACCAGTTCCTCGGGATGGTCAGACAATGGCAGGAACTCTTCTATGAGCGCCGATATTCATATACCGAGCTTCCGGAAGTGAATTTCGCAGCGATAGCCCATGCATACGGGATAGAGGCCGAGACCGTTATGAGGGCCAGTGATGTGGAAGGAGCACTTAGGCGAGCCCTTGATCATAAAGGCCCATATCTGCTTGATTTCCGCGTTGAACGGGAAGAAAACGTCTTTCCAATGGTACCAGCAGGGGCTGCCATCAGTGAGATGATCGTGGGCAAACATACCGATCATGAGGAGGAGTGAAGATGAACCGCCATATCTTCAGTATTCTCGTTGAAGACAGCCCGGGTGTTCTCTCACGGGTAACCGGGCTCTTCTCCCGGCGTGGGTTCAACATCGAGAGCCTTGCGGTGGGGTCATGCGAACAGAAAGAGACGAGTCGTATCACGGTTGTGGTGTCAGGTAATGATGTCCAGATCGAGCAGGTGAAAAAGCAACTGAATAAACTGATAGAGGTCATTAAAGTCCTGGATATCACCAATTCAGAGCACGTTGAACGTGAACTGGCTCTTATCAAAGTGAAGGCAGAGCCTGGAGACGCACGTTCTGAGGTTATGCAGGTTGCAGGAATTTTTCGCGCAAAGATCATTGATGTGGGCGCTGACTCTCTAATGATAGAAGTAACCGGAGATTCAGGAAAAATTGCAGCCATTGAAGATATGCTCAATCCGTATGGAATTCTTGAGATGGTCAGAACTGGAAAGATAGCACTCCAGCGTGGGGCAACAACGGTCTGCACAGGGAGATAATCGACTTTCCGATTTTTTATCCCATTAAGGATGAAATCATCATGACTGTCCTTGAGGCAGGGTGATCACGATCCCGTGATGGTAACAGAGTACGTAGATTGATATTCCAATCAGACATATCAGGTATATCAACGTAAAGGATCATCAGAAGATGATCTCCGGTTCCGTCTCAACGAGGTGTAGAATTCTTGACAACCGTACTCATTATTGATGATAATTCTGATGATCAGAAGCATATGTCAGACATCCTGAAAGAAGAGAAATATGAGACTATAGCGGCAGGGATGGGACCTGAGGGGATAGAACTTTGCAGGGATAAACACCCGGATCTTATCATTCTCGATCTTGTGATGCCTGATATGAACGGTATTGAAATCCTTAGGGAGTTTAAAAAAGAGTTTCCAGAGAT
>JAZDKH010000339.1:0-3235 GCA_043803325.1 Methanobacteriota archaeon
ACTGCCCTGGGATTTGATTCGGTTTCAGTTACGAGAATAAGCGGAGATGGAGGGATTGATGTCAGGGGAACTCTTGTTGTCGGTGATGTGATCAAAACCAAACTGGCCGTTCAGGTGAAGCGATGGAAAAATAATATTCAGGCTCCGGTGATCCGGGTATGGGAATATGATA
Organism: Methanobacteriota archaeon; assembly: GCA_043803325.1. GTDB lineage: Archaea > Halobacteriota > Methanomicrobia > Methanomicrobiales > Methanospirillaceae > Methanospirillum. The sequence continues at coordinate 173 of JAZDKH010000339.1, forward strand.
TACATTCCATAATTCGAGACAGGCTTTTTATCCTCCTTCCCTTTAAGATATTTAGATTCCGAAAGATACTGACTGGTCTTTTCAGGGCCGGAAGCCTTACCCCTGAAAAGAAGAGATCAATCTCTGATGAACTTATGGCAGAGATGCAGATTTTGGTTCATGAGATCAATACCCTTGCAGAGCAAGGGATGATTGATGATAACGCAAACTTTATTCTCATTTCAGCGACAACAGAACTCATTAATTATCTGAATCGAAATTTTTTACCCGAGTGCAGGAATGAACAAAAGGTGGAGCAGATGTTTGTAGGTGTGACAGAAAAAGCAATGCAAAAGGGTATCCAACAGGGAATACAACAAGGAACTTTGCAAAAGAGTATCGAGATCGCAAAGAAACTTCTAAAGAAGGGGATTCCGATTGAGGAGATATCTGAACTCACCGGGGTTGATGTCGAAACCATCAAAGAACTCATTCAATAAGACAAAATTTTTTTCCCTGATTTACCTGAACCCGGCGATGATTGCCCGCCGGTCTGGTCCGGCCCTGGTCTCCCGGTTGAGGATGACCGCTGGGTTTTGGCTTTCAGGTATACCAGTAAAGGTGAGATGATACCCCCTAATCACTCCTGACATAGTCACTGCCGGTGAGGTTCCTGGATGCGACATACAATTCGGTTAAACCGGTCATCCCAGATAACTTCAATCTACACACCCGTCGAAGAGTGTGACTTCCATAACTACACCTCATCCACCATAGAAATCAATCATAGAATTAGGTTTTACAACTAAATCCAGAAATTTTATCAAAATCAATTTGTAACACTTATCGTGGATAAGAACCCTCATAGATACGTTTATCGACGTGATATCTTGGCGCCAATTAATTTCTCTGATAAAGTCTCGTTCATCTGGTCAGTAGCTGAACTTCTTCGTGGTCCCTGGAAACCCAATCAATACAAAGATGTCATGCTTCCGATGGTGGTCATTCGGCGACTTGATTGTGTTCTTGAACCGACGAAGGATCTTGTTTTGGAGAAGAATAAGGAACTCGCGTCTCGGCCTGATGACCTCCGGGCAGTCTCTCTCAATAAAATAACGGGTCACAAGTTTCACAATATCAGCAACTCCACCTTGCAACGGCTCCTCGGTGATCCGGATAACATAGCGGCGAATTTTCTCAACTATATCAAGGGGTTCTCATCCCAGGCTCAGGATATTGTTGATCATTTTGGATTTGAAGAACAGATCGGCAAACTTGAAAAAATAACCGGCTCTATTTGGTAGTTCGGAAATTTTGTGAGATAGATCTCCATCCTGAGGTTATTTCTAATATTGAGATGGGATATATCTTTGAAGAGCTGATTCGGAAGTTCAACGAAGCATCGAATGAGGAGGCTGGAGATCATTTTACTCCCCGTGAAGTTATCCGCCTGATGGTCAATCTTCTCTTCTCCCAGGATTCAGATCTTCTGACGAAAAAGGGGATTATCAAAAAGATATATGATCCTGTTGTGGAACCGGGGGGATGCTCTCCGAATCAGAGGCCTATCTCCGTGAGTTGAACCCTGATGCCCGGCTTGAACTCTTTGGTCAGGATTATAATGACAATGCCTTTGCGATCTGTGGTTCTGACATGCTTATCAAAGGACAGAACCCGGAGAGTATCAAATACGGGGATTCTTTTACTGATGATCAGCTTCCCTATGAGAAGTTTGATTATATGCTTGCAAATCCTCCTTTCAGGGTTGAATGGAGACCACAGGAAAATTTTGTGAAGGCTTAGTATGAGAAACAGGGATATGGAGGCCGGTTTGGGGCCGGGGTTCCTCCGATTAATGACGGGGCTCTCCTGTTTCTGCAGCATATGATCTCAAAGATGTATACTCCGGCAGAAGGGGGAATCAGGATTGAACAAATCTCAATAAGACAATTTATTGCGGGTAAAACTAAAAAAATTGAAAACACATACAGCCTAATATCAAATTCGATTTCTCTCCTCCAAGAATACCGTTCTGCCCTCATCTCCGCCGCCGTTACCGGAAAGATAGACGTTCGTGGATACCCTCTCCCTGAGGCCCACTCATGACCCCCCACGTATCCACATTCGAGACTGCCGAACCATCACTGCAGGAACTCCTCACTCACATTCACATCGGGAAAGCCCAACTCCCGGATTTCCAGCGGGGATGGGTATGGGATGACAACCATATCCGCTCTCTGATCGCCAGTATCTCACGTTCGTTCCCTATCGGGGCAGTAATGACCATGGCAGTCAATGAGAATGTCCGGTTCCGCCCCGGCATTTTGAAGGGGCAAAAGAGGCAGAAGGAAAACAACCCGAAGTTCTTGCCCTTGACGGGCAACAGCGGTTCACCTCATTATACCTTGCCTCTTTTCGAAAGGTCCGGTAAAGACCCAGACTGAAAAGAAACAGGATATTTCGACCATTTGCGTTCCACTGACACCTGGAGAATATAAATACCTGAAGAGGTAAACATCAGACATATTATAACTAATGAAACAGGAGAATAAGAATTATAACGCTGAATTTTATCTGAAATTACTATCTAACAGAATTCGATCATACTTTCTGAATGGGTAGTATGACCCTGAATAATTAAACTCGTAAAATATAATGCCTATCCAAAATCGTGATACCATACTATCTACCCTTCAGTCACTCAAGCCCCGGCTCACCCAGCAGTATCATATCTCCCGAATCGGAGTATTTGGATCCGTAATCCGGGGAACCCAGTCGGATACGAGTGACATTGATGTACTGGTTGAATTCACTGACCCACCAGGGTTATTCGGTTTTATAGAGATTGAAGAATTTCTTTCAGATACCTTACAAGCACGGGTTGATCTGGTAGATGCAGAAGGAATTAAACCGAGACTAAAATGTCGTATCCTCTCAGAGGTCAGATATGTCTGATTCACGTGATGCAGGGGTTTTCCTTGAGGATATGCTCTCCTCAGCAGAGAAGATTATCACCAATGCTCATGGTAATTAACAGATGACCCGAAAACAACAGCACACACGGAGCGAGCATTCGAGACCGCC
>JAZDKH010000340.1:0-2050 GCA_043803325.1 Methanobacteriota archaeon
ATACCGATGCAAGGGAGATTAGAGAGAAGGCTCTCAGTTCACTCCGGAATATTCAGAGAACGAATGAAACCCCTATTACAAATACCACGACAGGGTCAGAGACTGCCGATTCCTGGTACAACATGGGGAGAAAGATGGCTCTCGAATCCAGGTACGAAGAAGCTCTCGCGGCATTTGACCATGCATTGCAGATAAATCCGGATAACCCTGATTTCTGGGAGAAAATGGCTCAGTCATATGAAAAACTGGGACGATATGAAGAGGCAGTCACGGCATATGACCAGGTCCTCAGGATAAAACCGAATGATGAGTACATGTGGAACAGAAAGGGAAATGCCCTGGAAGAGCGGGGTAGATACGAAGAAGCCCTGGAGGCACACGATCAGGCCCTTTCAATCGAGCAAAATGACGATTATTCCTGGTATTGCAGAGGGAAAGTATTAGATAAGATGGGGAGATACGAGGAAGCGGTTCTCGCGTACGGTAATGCTCTCAGGATAAAACCTGCAGATAATTATACCTGGTACAGGAAAGGAAAAGCATTAGAGAAACTAGGGAGATTTAACGCAGCTCTTGAGGCATATGATCAGGCACTCGCACTTGATCCATATGATGGGCTCTCCCAAAGCGGGAAGGAACGAATTTTGTCAAATTTAACAGATATTAAAGGGTAGAGTGGCGTTCTGAAATCAGTACCAGAGAGTATCCGTGCCGGCGAAAAGATAATCAGGTATCCATATGGGCATCTGATCCCCGGAGACCGGGAGATGGTATCTGCAACACAGGAATTAACCGGGAATTCAATCATCATTGATGAGATCAAGCGGATCCGCTCAGAAAACCAGAGCGAACCGGATCGATTACACCAGAAAATATCTCATTTCTCATATTGGCGTGCCCCATTTTTGTCACATCCACGTTATTTTTGGACAGTGGCAGAAAGGGGGATGGGTAGTTGGAACATCGGGGGGAGGAACAGGCAAGCCCTTGTATTCCGGATTATCTGGTTCAAATCCGGAATGAATAATGAAAGAGGAGCAATCGCCTCATCTCCTGATTCATCATACTATCATTACAGGGGAGAGAGTATCCGGGGTGAGAGAAATGATCTTCTCTGAACTTCGCTTTTGGCTTCATCACTGAACACTCATTTCTCTTCTGCCCGGATTGAGGATTACGCGGATGTGACGTATTTACAACGGTTTATTCACCTAAATTCTTTAAATTTACCTCTTTTCTGGACCTCACCATTTCTTATACGGAAGGAATTTGCCATTGAATTCTACAATTACCCGATCTCCTTTAGGATCCTCTTTTCTTCTGATATCTATCTCAAAGTCGATAGCACTCATAATTCCATCACCGAACATCTCATGGATTATTGCCTTCATGGGAACTCCATAAATAGCCATTATCTCATAGAACCGGTAGATGAGAGGATCGGTCGGGACGACAGTCTCTAATGCTCCTTTATATGGATACTCCTGCAGGATTGGAACACATGACGGGTTCAATCCAAGAAGAGACACGACCTTCTCTGCCTCTTCCTTGCTCATACTTGACTGGCCGAAAAGGGCCGCTGCCACCCAGACCTTATGGCGACCGAGTTCAGCGGATATTTTCTCGAAAGTCAAGTCTTTCTCCTTCATTGCTTCAAGTATTTGATCAGTTACTTCTTCCCTTTTCATAATATCACCAAAATCCTCATGCAAAGAATTTTCCTGAATCGTTTTTTTGTTAATTCTTGGTTTGTTTGATGTGATGGTTCTGATCTTCCCATGATTCCTGATCAGAAGTTAGGAACACATATAGGTAAATCAGATGGAAGGTAATTTCTCATTATAGAATAAATACTTTCTTATTGCCCGACAGGATTCACCATTATCGTTACTAACATTAAAAAGGGCCGACATGGTAAGGAAAGGGCTCCATATGTGGGTGAATAGATTCAAAAATTCTATTTCAGATTCGGGGAGATAATATGACCAGCAATGCATTGCACAAAAATATACGGTTGCTCATGCTATCATATGAGACAGTGGTCAGGTTC
>JAZDKH010000341.1:0-2230 GCA_043803325.1 Methanobacteriota archaeon
GGATCCCGTTTTAAAAGGGCGATGTCAATATACCCATCAGGAACCTCGTACTCTGACTTGACCAGGTACAGACTACTCATATTTGCATATGCAAAGATTGCAATTTTTATGTACTTTTCATCAAACCCGATAAAATCCCGGTTAGAAAAGGCATGGAGGAGTTCTTCGATGAGGGATACAAGTTTGTCACATCTTCCCATATATCCAACCTGGTGAATGGCGTCACGAATTCGACCCGGCTCAATCTGGTATGGCGCCTCCTCTGCGATGAGTTGCATAAAGAAGTCATAATAGAGCACACGGATAACATAATTCGGAATCTGCAAAGAGACTTCTCCGGGGAGACTCTCCCGGATGGTTAAGAGGCCTAAATAAAAAAGGAGAGATTTGAAATCATCTTTTGAAAAAGGCTTTTCTAGAGAATATTTTTCAGTCATTTGCACAGTAACTCTTCCAGAATACACAACCTCCTTGATAACTTCGACATTTTGATCGGGAGATTTTACTCTCAGAAGGTTACCCAGTTTTCCATAATCACTGGCGATATTTGTATCAAGGAGGCTTTTCGGAGGGGTATGAAGGACCTGAAAGTGCTTGAGATAATACAGAATCATATCGCTATTATACAGGCGCTTCTGTGCATCTTCACTAAATAGGTATCCATTATAGTAAAGGCGAAGATTCTCTGCCACATCAAAAAAGAGAACATCCTCTGGAATCGTTTTCAGAAACAGATCCTTTACCTCTTCTTCAGTAAATCCCATCAATTCATTGACTAATGGAAACCGGGTCAGATCGTCGGAGATATTAAATCCTGAAGTAAGACTATCCAGAGTAATCGGAGAGACACCGGTTACAAAGATTCTATCAACAATAGTTTCAGTTGCTTCTTTGAGAACTTCATACCATTTTCTAATGAAACCGTTTCTTCCAATGGTATTCTGAAATAGGTGGAAATTAAAACTCAATAATTCATTTGCAAAGTGATCATACTCATCAATTATGACATAAATTGGTCCATCAATTCGTGTTGATACCAGATTAAAAAATTCAGATAATTGATCTGCAGATGATCCTGTATCTTTTAGAGTTATATCGAGATTGTACCGATCAATAAATAAATTCAATGAATTTCTGGTTTTACGAGTAAAACTATCAACTAATTGAGGTTCAGATTCGGATGATATCCCCGAAAAATTACAATTAAGAACGTAGTAACTGTTTCTTTTCAAAGTTGGCTTGCGTCCGATGTCAGTTCCAGAAAAAAGAACTTCGAAGTTATCCTTCTCCGTGATATCATAGTAGTAAGTAAGAAGTGATACAAACAGGCTTTTTCCGAAACGCCTGGGTCTAAGGAAGAAAAGATATGGACTTGGATACTCCTCAAGTATTCTGATAAACCGGGTCTTATCGACATATGCATAGCCTTCAAGAGCAATTGTCCGGTAATTACTGATACCATAGGGGATTTTGAGGAGGGTCATTATCTGATATAGTATTCATTGTTGCGAGTAATTCTTATGATTATTGCTCATTGTATGTGTAATTCAGACTTGAGATGTAGATCCAGATATTTCATGCTCATTACACCATACACCGGTCTCATGAATAGGCTTGAACCTCGATGAAACTATGATGCGGGTAACCCTGACCACTAAACTACGTGCAAAACCCTTCCTCCCGGTTGAGGCGGAAGTAATCGTCCCAGAGAATTTTATCGGTACCCATGATCTCTTCGTGTACGAAGGGAATAAAACGTCGTCTTGAAGATCTCTTCTCTATCAGGAAAGACAGAAACGTGAACTCTCCCGAGAAGGTGCTAGTCAGCCTCAGAGGAGATACCAGCCGGGACAAACGGGTCGGTGAGTACATGAGTTCGGGAAGATCATCATAGAGGGTGATATCGGGATGCATTGCGGTAGTTTTATGCGCGGAGGAGAGATCGAGATCCTGGGAAATGCCGACGGATGGCCCCGGGCGTGAGGTGCGCGGAGGGTTCCTCACCATCGATGGAGATGCCTGGATACCTGGGGCAAATATGACGAAAGGAACCTGGATTATTCGGGGACAGGTGCATGATATGCTGCCGACGTTCTCATTTGAACGGGAAGAAGGGAAATGCGTGTGTACCATGGGGATGTTGTCGGGAGAGGAAAGGGGTGATAAAGATCATGCGGTAAGAAAAGTATATCCCGACACTCATTTTATTCAGAGGATAGGAAGGAAGAAC
>JAZDKH010000342.1:0-4960 GCA_043803325.1 Methanobacteriota archaeon
CACATCAATCGGCTCATCATATGATATCCGGTTGATCTGTGCTTCAACCCGTGCCCGGTCAACGAGTGCCCGTGCATCTCCGACAAGTCCTGAAGAAGCAACACCGATATGTTCATCAATTCTGAATATCTTCTCGATAGAATTCGCTTCAAGTAGCCGGGAATTGATACGTTTGTCTACAATCAGGACGACACCGTCCTGGCATTTGATTCCAACCGCAGTTGTTCCCCGTTTGACTGCCTCGCGGGCGTACTCAACCTGATAGAGTCGCCCATCAGGACTGAAGACGGTTATCGCGCGGTCATATGCAGCCTGGTTATTATTCATCATAGTACAGGTCCTCGATATCCTCTTCTGTTATATAGAGGGGTATCTGAAGATTAATGCCCTTCTCTTTCAGATCTATTCGCCCGCTCGAACATATCTCTGCAGGGTGCCAGAATTCACCCTGCTTTATTTTTCCAGTCCTGACTGAACAGATCGGGTTCTTTTTTATTTTCTCACGAAGCGTTCTGATTGTGCCTGATATCAGCACCGGATGTATCACACAAGGTACTCCCCCAATGAAACAGACCGCTGAGAGCGCTGCTTCAATGTGTTTGTCTGAACCACGGCGGTACCTGAAGATAGTATACATGTCCGTGGTCTCCATAACCGCTACCCAGGTGCGGGCCGCCTCTCCCTCTCCGAAGAGTGTCCTATAGGATTCCGATGCTGCCAGATAAATCTCCTTAGCCTCATGTGGTGGCTTATGTGATGATATCCTGGTAAGCATATACCGGAAATTTTCTCGCATTGATGGTCGGAGTCGCATTAGTTAATCCTCTGTACTGGTTTATTTCCTTCCAGTAGTCTGGGGATTGTTGTAAACGAATCCTGTATCAGGTCTTTTTCCATTCCTATTCCGATGAGAAGAGCTTCAATTGCCCGGGGACTTCTCAGGTCAAATGGTGACATTGCCCCGCTAGAGATGATGAGAGGGAACTCATACCTGTTCTGAAGGAGCAGGATCTCTTCATACTCACGAATCACCCGCTCTCGAGGAGTCCCCCTGAGTTCGCGCAGAGGTGTGATTCTGATATCGATCGCAACTCCATGGTCCGCAGCATACTGGGCGCATACCCGGTCGAAAGCATTTTTTGGTGCGTTGTGCAGGTCAGAGAGGACATGAACGCCTGAAGAGGTTAGAATCGAACGATTGACTCCTCCTTCACCAGCTCTGACTATACAGAGGCTTCCTTCACGGGATGCGATCTGGATCTCCTTCTGGATTTCACGAATTCCTGGCAACCTGATGTATCTACCTTTAAAAATTGAAAATCCTGATTGTTCCGGTACAATTTCTTTCTCAAGTCCACATGCAACCAATCCGGTGTAACCGAGGTTTTTGAGTTCATTGATTGCCCGGTTGACTGAGAATGAACCGACAGGAAACGGAAAAACACAGCCATCAATGCATTGCATTGAAAAAAAAAGATTATTTGCCCCGGTTGGCATTGGATCGAATGCTTGGGCGGCACTTTTCAGTCCCTATCCCACGCTTGCCCATACCCCGGCCTTTCAGACCTGCACTGGTCTTTCCACGTTCAGCACGACCCCGGTGACCTGGCTTTGTGATCCAGTTGAGGTTCGGATCATTAATGATACACGGGTGATGTGTATCAACCAGAATCACCTCGTAGAATTTCTGCTTTCCGTCTTCTCCGACCCAGTAGGAGTTCAAAGCTTCCATGTTCGGGTATTTCCTGCTGGCGCGCTCTTCAGCGATCCGCTGGATACTCTTACCCATGGTTCTTTTGTTGACTCCCATCCTTGCAGTTCTGCGAGCACGAACATACCGGCTTGCACGGCGGCCACCACGGCGCACCTTCACCCTAACTACAACGATTCCCTGCTTTGCTTTGTATCCAAGAGAGCGTGCCCGGTCAATGCGGGTCGGGTGGGTAACCCTGACCACACTACCTTCCCGGCGCCATATCTGCATACGCTCCCAGAGGAGTGCACGGACCCCGGACTTTGCCGGAACCTTCCATGCATCCCTGACGTATGCATACATTGATTTTGCCATGATATTCTCCAAGGTTCAGCCTAATGTTCAGGCTACATTCCTTACGGGACTGGTCCCGTATTCCTTACATAGTGGGATGGGTGGTTATTTAATCACGCCTCTGGGGCTTTGTGTCCTTTACGCTTCTCTTCCACTCTGATATCCTGGATACTGGTAACCGGGTATTGTCCGTCATCGTCTTTTTCTGCTGATTTGACCATATCCCAGATAGTGAGCAAGGCTGTACTGACTCCGACCAGAGCTTCCATCTCTACCCCGGTCTTACCAGAAGAGATGACTCTGACTCTGCTCGTAATTGCTCTTTCAGTCTGCTCGAATTCGATCTCAATCCCATGAATTGGGATACTATGGCACAGGGGAATGATTCTGGCGGTATCTTTGATTGCAAGGGTTGCTGCGACGCGCGCTGTAGCCAGGACGTTCCCCTTAATGGTAGTTCCGTCTGCGATGGCCTGTAACGTTTCTTTTTTGAGAAGAATCGAGCCTGAAGCAGTTGCTTCCCGGGACACGATCTCTTTTGAAGATACGTCGACCATCCGGATCTGATCGCCGGAGATGTGGGTGAATTTTGTCATATGTAGTCCTCAGCTATTCGATTGTATAGGATTTGAGGGATAACTGGTAAGAGGTCCTGTGCAGTCAGTCCGTATCCAATTTTGTCTGCTACCATCTCTCCCGCGCGTCCTGTAACATAGGCTCCGATACACGCTGCGTCAAAGGCAGAAAGTCTGGTACAAAGCGCTCCACAAACCCCGGAGAGAACGTCCCCGGTTCCTCCGGTTGTCATAGCTGGTGAGCCAGTCCGGTTAAACCTGATTTTATCTCCGTATGTTATGATATCGATCTCCCCTTTGAGGAGAACTGTTCCTGGAAGCTGTGCTGTCCTGATCGCCTCTGCTCGTTTTGAAGTTTCTTCTTCTGGGATTATTCCTGTCATTCGGGTAAATTCTCCGGCATGTGGTGTGTACAATGTCTCATGTGCGGCTTTCGGAAGAGGTAAGCGGAGTGCATCTGCATCAAATACTGCTTTTGAGCAGTAGGGCGCCAGCGTTGTAACCATCTGATGGGAATTCGGACCAAGTCCCATCCCGCAAACAACAACATCTGCCTTTCTGCAGAGTGGGATGAGTCGTTCAATATCTTCTTCACCCGCCCATCCGGAACTCATTGGTTCATGAATAAGATCCGGAAATGGGAGAGCTGAAGGGGATGCCACTCTCACGATATCAGCGCCAGCCCGGAGTGCACCCAGACCTGCAAGATACGGGGCACCCTGATAGGGTCCTCCTCCAATGATAAGAATCGTCCCTCCATCACCTTTATGTGCGCGAGAACTCCGTTCTGGGAGTAACAGAAGATCTCCCGGACCAGTACAGATCTCCGCAAGGATAGGGATCCCGATAGAATGGATCTCAGATCCCTCGATCTTTGCCCGGTGGAATGCACATATTATCGTTGGATGAATACCCGGGGTGGGAGTATCTGCTGATATTATTGGTTTTCCTGATTCATTTGCAGCTGTGACACAACTTGTAAGAGGTTCACGAAGGATTCCGGATACTCCGGTTCCGAGCATAGCGTCAACAATCAGATCACTTTGTGAGAAGAGATGAAGCAATGATCTGATGTCATCCTGGCACCTGAAAGCATGGACATTTACCGCACAATGGAGAAGTGCCTCTCGCTGAACTCTGCATGCGTGAGTCATCCGTGGTCCCTCATAACACAAAACTGTCACTTCAGTCTCATGGGCGAGCAGACGGGCAGCAACCATACCGTCACCTCCGTTATTTCCTGATCCACAGAGGATGAGGACCCGTTCCGGGTTATACCGCCTGATCACTCCGGCAAGTGCATGACCGGCCCCTTCCATCAGCTGGAGGGTACTCACCCCGAGAGCAGTTGCATTCCTGTCAATTCTTCTCATCTGGCCCGGATCTATGGCTCCTGCACTCAAAAATTGTTTTATTGTGTGTGAATCGATTAGATTGTTCATTATTCCCTCTCTTACTCCATATTTGCATAGATTGCAATGCTACTCATCGAAGTATGATTAATCAGTCGTGGTATCAAATGGGATTGATACTCTCTCTTTTCTGCACTTGTCTCCAATATACTATAAATGAGTCTTGATCAGGATGTACGGGCTGCCGCTGATGCCATCCGTTCGTGTTCATCAGCAACCGTCATCTCACATATTGATGCTGACGGGATATCGAGTGAATCCATCCTTGCTCAGGCCATCATCCGTGCCGGAATTCCGGTCCGGTCAGTTTTTATCAGGCAACTCGATCCTCTTACCCTTCACGATATTCCTGATGATGAGTCCCTGAAAATATTCTCTGACTTCGGATCAGGTCAGCAATCGCTCCTGATGGAAAAAGGTCTGAAATCTGATGATGTGGTGATCATCGATCATCATGTCAGTCAACCAGCAGATGCCGGGTATCTTGAAGTGAACTGTCTTCTTTATGGATATGAGAAGATGAGTGCTGCCGGGGTAGCATATCTGGTAGCCCGGGAGATGGATGAGATCAACCAGGATCTCGCAAAGCTCGCGGTCGTGGGTAATATAGGCGATATGATGGATCGTGAGCACCTGAAATTATCAGGTCCGGCCAGGGAGATCCTTCTCGATGGTATCAGGTATGGAAATGTTGAGCTCTGGGAGCATGATCTCAACATCTATGGAATTTCTACCCGCCCTCTTCCAAATGCTCTGGCATATTCTGACGATATTGAGATACCCGGGGTATCCCATGATCCCGATGGAGCCCGGCGTTTCCTTGAACGAATCGGGATACGGCCTGTCTCATCAAACCGATGGCCGGTATGGGAAGGACTTCCATTTGAGGAAAAACAGATTGTTGTCTGTGCTATCATCGATCAGAT
>JAZDKH010000343.1:0-6232 GCA_043803325.1 Methanobacteriota archaeon
GGCTGACCGGTCGTGTCGTCTGCACCAGTGTTCGTAATCCTCACCGTCGGCTGGAGTGTCGCACCCGGGGCAACCCTGAGGGCAGTATCAATCCCCTCGATAGAGTCTACCCGGTAATCGGGCACAGATGCATTTCCGGTACCTGCGGTGAGCGTGCCCGCCATGTCATGAGATCCCTGCCCGGGGGTTGAGACAATGACCGTAGTCTGAGCGGCAGGACCCTTAGCGCAGGCTGCCGGAATCAGACTCCCGGTCCCGTATATCGCCGTAATAGTATAATCCCCGGCGATGACGGCATAAGGAACTGCTGCCTTCATCGAGACCTGCTCTGTCTCATTCTCCAGGGAAATATGCTGCCATCCAAGTGGACGGGCCTTGGCGCAGTCACCCTCAACCGGGTAAAACCAGAAAGAAATAAAGCCGATGTTCTCCCCGTTGGTGTTCGACGGGACCAGGATAAGGTCAGCAGTTAGATATCCTCCCTCCTCGTGTGCAGAAGAGAAGGTAAGATTGACCGGCCCGGTATCAGCCAGAGCAGGAAAAATAGTGCCGTGAAGAATTATCAGCGCCAGAAACCCTGGCACCAGGTATTTGATCATACGGTACTGTTCTGCCTGATTTTAGATAATCTTCGCGGTGGGAGCGAGGGTTCAGGGACACCGACTCTTCTTTGTGTCCCAGGGATCCGGTTCAGGAACAAAGAGGGGTTCCTCTGTCGGATCCCAGGTCTGCATCAGTTCACGCACGGTATCAGCAAGGATCAGGATCTCCTCTTCAGTATTGTAACAGGCTACCGATGCCCGTACCGTTCCCTGCTCACAGAATGACCGGGTATACGGTTCAGCACAATGCATCCCGCTCCTGACACAGATCGCAGCTATATCATCAAGGTGTCTTCCGAGGAGATCGGGATGCATTCCGGGTACCCCGAATGAGACAACCGGGGTACCCCGGGGGCTGAACACCTGCAGTTCGTCGATACACTCGAACTCATCAAAGAGGAGTGTTCCGAGATCTTCTTCATGCTGGTTGATCTCATCTACCCCGAGTTCTTCCACAAGGCCTATCGCTGGGCCGAGTCCGATGATACCGGGAATATTGGGGGTGCCAGGTTCAAACCGTGCCGGTGGCGAGCGGAGGGTCACGGTGGTATGAGACACCTGGGACACCGTCCCTCCTCCGAACTGGCTGCAGACAAGGGTATCCGGGTCCTCGACAAACAGGGCCCCGATCCCCTGCGGGCCGAGCAGACCCTTATGCCCGGCAATCGCAAGATAATCCATAAAACTTATGTCTACCTGCATATGTCCGACTGACTGGGCACCATCTACTACGATAACCCCTCCGGCATCATGGATGATTTCAGCGATCTCCTCAACCGGTTGGACTGTGCCGGTCACATTGGTCATCTGGGTGACTGCTACCACCCGGGTCTTATCAGAGATCAGGTCACTGACGTCATCAGGATTGATATATCCCTGCTCGTGCGGGATGATCCTGACCTTCACTCCCTTCTTCTTTAAAGCCAGCCAGGGGAGCAGGTTTGAATGATGCTCAAGGGCTGAGCATAAGACCTCATCTCCCCGTTTCCAGGATAGGCCCTGGGCTATGAGATTTATTGCCCCGGTGGTATTTCCGGTCCAGACGATCTGCTCTGGATATGATCCCAGAAATGAAGCAAGTCTCTCCCTGCTCTGTTCACATTGATGGGTTGTTTCTCTGGCAAGCCGGTGTGTACCACGCCCATAATTTCCGGCATATTCATAAAAAAAATCTACCATTGCTTCGACAGATCGGACCGGCGTCTGTGTTGTAGCTGCGTTGTCAAGATATATGACCTCAGAAAGAACCGGGAACTCTTCTCTGAGGGCAGAAAGATCGTACATCAGATACAGGAGAAATGCACCTGATACTATTTAAGCAGAAGTGTTATTGGAAAGCAGGCTAATTTGCATCCGTGCTACATGAAATCAGCAAGCCCAAGTTGTTCTATCTTCTCTTCCCCAAATGTTGACTCGATGTTCATCTCTATCACCTCGATCCGCTGCCTGGTGTATTCAGAGATGTTAAAATCCTCGCAGATCTTCTTGGACATCTTCAGATATTTCTTCACCGAACCTTCATGAACCGTGGGGATAATGTTACCCCCACCGCATCTGCATTTTCCAGAGAGGGTCATCCGGCGGTAACTGGTGTTGCATTTGGTGCATCTGAACTTCTGCTTTGAAAATGCACCCAGGTTTCCCTGAAGATCACGGATGAAATGGGTCTGAAGGACGCGTTCTGCAACATCATCCTCATCCACCGCCCGGATCTTTCGGGCAAGTTCAAGTTCACAGTCGAGTTTATCCACCATCGACTGGAGCTGGGTGTACATCGTCTGAAGAGGTCCGGCAGAGATATCACTCGTATCATGGGTGAAGAAGAACCCTTCGAGCTGACCAGGAGTATTCAGTCTCCGCTCTACCCGGTCGATCAACCCTTCAACATCTTTTGGATGGGCGTACACAAGCGCTTTCAGGTACAATTCAAGCGGATACCCTGCACAGACATCGAGATTATGACTCTCTTTGTCTATCTCGGTCGGATCAATACGACTGCTCAGTACCAGCGGGGCATCCATCGTCCCTCCCCTGGTCTCCGGGAGGAATGACCGTGAGAAGTTGATCAGTCCGTCAAGAAGCAGCATGACACAATCCTCGTCGCCATCACACTGTCCCGTGAATATCCCGTTTGCGACAAGGTTATGATCCTGGTCTACAGTCAGGCAGTATACCCGCTCATCAGGGGAGGGGATATGGTCTATGGCAATAATCCGGTCAGAGATAACGACCCCTCCCTCCCAGGTCGGGACGGCATCACCGATCTTTACTTCAATGGCACGGATCTTCCGGAGGTAGTCCACATCCCATATCAGCATGGCATGATCCGGGGTGACGAGGAGTTCTTTGCCCCGGGATGTCTCAAACCTGATAAGATTCCGGGGAGCCCGGTGAACAGAGATGGCGGTCACTCTTCTGAGGTGGGGAACTCCGGCAGTGTCTACACTCCTGACATACGCCGGTCTGACCGGGTCTGCATAAAATGTTCCCAGGCTGTCAACCCGGGTGTCGGAGAGATCCAGGCGTTCCAGGACAAATTTCCTGATAGGGACCTCAAGAATTCCTGCCCCGTCTGCAATCTCGATCCTGGTATCTCCGTGAAAACAGTTTCGTCGCTTGGCTGCATGGAAGAAAGGATGACCGTATCCGACATCTGCCTTTGAGAACCCGATGATCCTGGCAAGAACACCGGCACTCGTATGGGGAGCAAGACCCATGACCAGATGTCCGACCAGATCCTTTCTCTCCTCACACCGGTAGAACGGTTCAAGACCGTAGAACTTCTCCAGGAGTTGATCGATGAACCGGGTGCAGGAGACGAGATAATCGGCACATCCCTCAGGGACCAGGATATCCTGCGGGGGAAGCTCTAAGATCTGTTCCTTGCTGGTCAGGGCAGCCCCGTAGATATCATGGGTATATCCAAGATCGATAAGTTTCTCGAGGGTGACTCCCACTTCGCGTGGTCGGAAATGGGTAAGGGGCATATCGATGATGTCAAATCTGACGGTTCCATCCTTAAAGACAAAGAGATTATGCAGGGATCGGAGCACCCCCTTCTCCAGTGGTTCAACGGGTTTGAGACGGGAGACGAGCCCTTTGACCCCCTTAACCAGATCTCCGGCCTGTTCCCTGACTCCAAGGGCATCAAGGGCTTTTTGGTACTCCTGCTTCACATTGACCGTATATTGACGGACACAGGATCCATTGATGCCGCATTGGGGACAGGCCCCATCTCCGGTCTCAAGTCCACATCGTGAACAGGATATGACCGGCTCGGTATGGGTTCCACAGCTGCAGCGGTTCATATATGCCTCGGTTTTGCATGCCGGACATCGCCTGACTCCCATCTCAAGCTGAAGGATTCCCCCTTCGGTATTTGCCTTATAGGTGTGCTTCCCTGCCCCCTGCAGAGATCGCCGTGAACCACCACTCTCCCCCACCGGGAAGAGAACATGTGGCGCCGGTTTCATCTCTCTGGGCTTTGATTTTCCCGGACGTCCCATCCTTCCACCTATCCGGGTTCCTGCTTTTGATCTGATCCGGAGTCCGGAGAGGTGCATGATGAGGGAGAGTGAGTCTTCAGGGAGTGGCTCATTCCAGCAGGAACCCGGGGTAAGGTCATTCAGAAGACCCAGGCACCGGCAGAAGAGCCCGGCGGGGTGGATCTGATATGCCTCTTCCCTGACAATATGCGGGCAGAGGATATCCTCAAGAATTCCCTTGATGTCTGGATTCTCCGGTATTTTTAGGGTATCCTCGGTATATGTCCCATGAGTGGTCACATATTCGGCAAGGATCCGGATCTTTTCCGGGGTGATATCGTCCCAGAGCAGAGTGAAGTCAGGATGCAGGTAAGCCCCGTCTGCGCAGCAGGCAAGAGCCTCTTCTTCTGATTCCGGATGACCAACCCCTCCCTCAAGATGCCACCAGGCTTCGCAATATGCACAGGGGGCGAGAACATGGTTGTTCTCCATAAACTCCCCGTAACTGATCAGGATCTCGCCGACATCGAGGATAGATGCTACCTGTGGGGAGAGTTCACGGGCCTTTTTTGCATCGTCGATCCGCAGGACATCCCCGTTGATCAGCATGACCGTTGGCCCCTGGATGGAATCCACCGGTGAGATACCAGCTGCTTTTCCCGGCCGTTCGGTCTTCATCTGCGTACCGACCGCGAGAAAATCTCCAAGAATATGCAGGGTTGCCGGGTGTAATCCTCCGGCAGCGAGGCCAGTATTGCGTGATCTGCCATATACCAGCCTGAAGCCTCCTTTCCGCATCGGATACGCAAAGACCGGTCTTCCTCCGATCAGATCACGGAGGAACTTGTCTTTTGGATGGATCCCGATCTCTTCCTCCTCAGGTCCATCCCCGCTTGATTTGGAGTGCATCAGTTCCTCAAGCCAGTCCCATCCGTCCATCTTCATCTTACGGACATTTTTGAGGACTTTGGGTGCCTTCAGGATCAGACCTTCAGCAATGACAAGAGCCATACCGCCCCGGACCGTGTTTGTCTCCACTCGTTCAAGGTTCCGGTACCCGGAGACCTCATCCTTCTCAGTTGGTTCTCCGTCGATACAGACCGGGCAGTTCTGAATGATCAACCTGATCTCATCAGGGGACGGCAGGTACTGCAGGCTCATAATATTGTTATACTGCCTGATCTCCTCGATGTATCGCTCAATCTCTTCAGGGCGTGGAATATATCGGTTAATTCCTAAAAGACGCCTGGTATAATCTCCGACAAGGACGGAGAGTGCCTGGGCTGTTCCTCCTGCACTCCTGATGGGACCTGCGTAATAGATTGAGAGGTACTCGGTCCCATCATCATTCTTTCTCACCGCGACTTTTGCAATACCTTCAATCGGCGCAGACACCACCCCTTCGGTCAGCAGTGCCATGGATGTACGGATGGTGTGATCCAGGATCTCTTCCTTGTCAGTCTCTCCGAATCTTCGTGCAACAAAGTCATCGCCAATCTTCAGCGAAGCTTCTTCACGTGACATCTCTGCCTCAAGCTCACGAATCCGTGCAGCAACTCCCTTTATTCCGACCTGGGCTTCAACCCGGTCTGCAAGATCATTGGCTATGGGGATCTCAACAACCATCTCAGGATCGAGACCGGTTTTTCGTGCCGCTATCGCTACCTCCATTGCGTGTGCGAGCCCGTCATTCAGACGGTCATAATATGCCTGCATGTGGGGCGAGATATCATCCATATGTTATCTGGTCTGTATAGATCTGGTCGGGCGTTGATTTATCATCAGGGGGCTGCTTCTGAAATGATATCTTTCAGAAAGTTTTCTAACCTGCCCCACCCTGGATATTCATCCGGGAACTGATATTCTGCATCAGTGCAGAAATCTCTGGATCTGATTCATGGGTTGCCTGTATCGATGAGAGGATATTCAGGGCCTTCTTCCCATCCCCGGTCTCGAAAAAAGCCTTTGCAAGGCTCATTCTTAAGGTAATATCATCGCTGGTATCCCCGGTCACCCTGGAGAATGACTTGATAGCATCGCGGTAATACCTCTCAGCATCAGGTTTCCCGAGACTTGAGAGTACTTCAGCCTTCCTCACTTCTGCAAGACCTTTTGCACGCCACGCTTCGGAGAATGAAGGGAGCC
>JAZDKH010000344.1:0-2730 GCA_043803325.1 Methanobacteriota archaeon
GGGGTTTCTAATACCTCGCCATTATCAACGACGAGGTTCAGTAGAAAGGCCCATATTACATATTCTACCCGGTGAAGAGGACCGATCATTACACCAGACATATCGGGATTACTAGGAATAGATTACCTGGAGATACATTCATCCCGGAAATTACCCCACGTATCATTGAGGTTACTCAGAACTTCTGATATCTCTTCATCAGTCCATGGATCAAGATCAACCAATTTTTTCTCATACACTGAATACAACGCACTCCGGATCGGCACCATGCCCAGAATTTCAGCAGCCCTTCGGTAGATCTCAAGCTGGAAGCGATATGATTCATTATGTGCCAGATCTTCAGCAGTACCATGTTCGCTCTTATAATCAATGACCTTCCAGGTCCCATCAGATAGCTGGATAAGAAGATCCATCCGTCCCGTCAGGGAGATTCCGTCAATAGTCACAGTGAATGCACGTTCCCGCTGAATCTCCTGGAGATCTGAGAGAAGGGGAAGACTCCAGAATTCGTCATATACTGTATTCAGCGTATTACGCTGGGATTCAGTCTCAATCCCAAATTCTTTGATAATTATATCTGGATCTCTTCCTCTGAGTACCTCATGAATGGCAGAACCGAAGATTCTCCCTTCTCCCTCATCACGAACCTCATGGCAAGACCTGGGAAGATTAAGACCTTCAGCAATGCGGGTAACCAGAAGAGGAACTCGGGTAGGTATTGAACCGTTCAAATGCTTTTTTACATATCTCCCCGTGCACCCCATAAGTTCAGAAGGAATCGTAAAAGGTGGTTGTTCTGATTCAATCTCCCGTTCAGATGGGGTTGGAATGATAATCTGAACTTGTATCTCTTCACCGTCTTCGGTCCGGAGAGTTATTTTTCCTTTCTCAATCGCCTTCCCGGTTATTCCTACCGTCGGAATGATCCAGTCAAGCCGGGTATTTCGATTCCCATCAGGTAAAATATCCCCAATCTCTCCGCTCATAATTAGATGGTCCGCAGAACGGGTAAGAGCTACATAGAGAAGCCTGCGCTTCTCAGCCAGAAGTTTTTCACCCAGTCCCCTTTTCAGGAGTGTGTAGATCGGGGTTTTAGCTGATTCAAAATCATCGTCCGGGTCTGGAAGAATGACCCCCATCAGATCGCGGTTGCTATCTATGAGAATCGGATCCTGCATCAGATTCGGTTTAGCCGCCATCTCTGGAACAAACACAATGGGAAACTCAAGACCCTTAGCAGCATGAATCGTCATAATCGTTACCGCATTCAAATCCGGGTCATCGATCATTGCTTCCCCTTCCTCTTCTTCACGGTCCAGAGCATCAAGGAGATCGGCAACCAAATCTGGGAGCTGATATCTGCCACCTTCTTCCCTGGTCCTGATAATGTCCAGTAATTTCTCTATATTTGAGAGGATTTGGTTCCCTTCAATAAGCCCCCCATATACTACCAGAACTCCTGATTCATCAAGAACCGACTGAATAAGGCGTACAAGGCGAAGACGTCCTGCTCGTTTCTGCCATCGGGAGAGGAGGGAATATACCCGCTCAAACTCAGGGTAATTCAAAGATGCCCTCCGGAGTTTCTCTAAGAAAGAGCTCCCCGGGAGTCTTGCTAAATGAAGGATCTCAAGATCAGAGAGTCCAAAAAATGGTGATCTAAGGAGTCCGATAAGGTGAACATCATCATATGACTGATAGAGAACGCTGAGAAGGCTGATGAGGTCGAGGATCTCCTGCCTGTTATAAAACCCGGTTCCCTTATGGACATAATACGGGATATTCCGGATTGCAAGCGAATGGATATATAACCCCAGATGAGTCCGCCGCTCAAGGAGAATGGCAATGTCCCCATATACAGCCGGCCTGATAATGAATGTCCTCTTCTCCTCTTCATCACGAGGCCCTTCTTCATACACCGTAACGCCAGTACTGATCATCTTCTCTATCTGTTCTGCAACAGCTTCATACTCGGTTACCCCGGAATTATTTCGAATAAGCATCAGAGTTACCGACCCGGTGTGATCTGCCCGTTCATCACTTACTTTGATGATATCATAGGTGAAATCCCAGGGCTTTTCAGATGTCTGAAATAGCCGGGAGAAGAGATAATTGATAAAGATAACTACTGCAGGTGAACTTCTAAAACAGATATCCAGAGGGATATTCTTTCCGGCACAGGCATCGGTGATCAGATTCTGGGCTTCCCTGAACCGGGTGACATCAGCATCACGAAAGAGGTATATAGACTGTTTCGGGTCTCCAACGATGAATAAACTCTGTACATCTGGTGATGGTTCACCGATAATCGTTTTTACTATCTCAAACTGAGCAGGATCAGTATCCTGAAATTCATCAATAAGGATGTATTTGTACCGATCGGCATAATACGGAGCAACCAGATCACGACTTGTCCGGAAGAGTTGCCGCGTGTACCTGATGAGATCAGTAAAATCCATCCCTCCTGCATCTGATTTCTCCCTTTCAACGACTGCTGAAAATCGATTATAGGTGACTCCGAGCTCCTGCAGGAACCGGATAGTCAGATCACTGAATGGTTCGCCGGGGATGAACTTCATCCTGGAGAGATAGGTTCTCTCTTTGAGGTATTCGTTCAGAGCTTTGTTCGTCTCTTTGAGATCGATTAAACCATCTTCGGACCAGTTATTCTTTGTTCCTCCACGAAGAATTTCCTTAGTAAATAAATTTGCTGCATCCAGGAATTCTTCT
>JAZDKH010000345.1:0-2668 GCA_043803325.1 Methanobacteriota archaeon
TATATTAAGAAAGAGAAGAAAACTGCAGATACAATCCTCAGACAGATCCTCTTCACCCGGGATTATCAAACGGTCGGTGTTCAGTCTCCCCAGTGGCAGAATCTGAAGAATATCATCCACAATGCAGCCAATCTTCTTGATATTGGTCCGGTCTCTCTCAAGGTTAACTTAGATGATACTGAAGTTTTTGCAGATCCTCTCCTCGAGAAAGTATTCTTCAACCTCATTGATAACTCAATTAGATATGGAAAAAATCTGACCTCCATAGATTTTTCTGTTGAAGCAACAGATCCCGGCCTTACTCTCATTTGCAGTGACGACGGAGGGGGAATTCCCCCCGATGAAAAAGAGAATATTTTTAATCGGAAATATTTCAGTAATACTGGATTTGGTCTATTCCTATCAAGAGAGATTCTTTCAATCACTGGACTTAGTATCGCTGAAACAGGGGAGTTTGGAGCCGGTGCAAGGTTTGAGATATACATCCCCAAAGGGAACTTTCGTCAGTAATTCTATATTATTCACGAGCTATGGGCTGAAAGGAAGTTCCAGATATCTTCCGGTTTTGAGAGCCAGGGATGCTGCAGCTAAATCAGTTATCGCTATGCCGGTAGAATCAAATATCGTAACTGCATCACGACTGGACCGACTCCTTTTTCCTATGAGGACCTCTCCAAGTGTTCCGTAAATATCGGAAGGTGAAAAAATACCATCCCGTATGGGGACATTAACTTCGCCAGAATGAACAGCCTGCTCAAAGTCATCAACAAATACCTGAGATCTCTCCAGAATCATAGGATCAAGCTCCTGTTTTCCTGGAGCGTCCGCACCAATTGCGTTGATATGGGTACCGTCAGAGACCCATTCATTGTGTATCAAGGGAGATCTTGAAGGGGTAGTTGTGAGGAGAACGTCTGCACCAGCTGTCTGCTGTAGACGACTCACTCGAATCTCAAGATTTGGAAACTTTTCAGCAAACTTTTCTGCTGTTCTCTCCCGTCGTGACCATACCAGAACCGATTCGATATCATATACTTCAGAGATCGCCTCAAGCCCTGAGGTAGCCTGTCTTCCGGCACCAATGATACCAACGGTCCCCCCATGTCCTGAAGCAAGGGCTTTTGTTGCTACAGCTGCTGATGCACCAGTCCGAAGATCAGTCAAAGCGGTTGCATTCAGCAGAGCGACGGGAGTTCCGCTTGACGGGTCAAGGAGTTAGGTCATTGCCATCACGGTCGGAAGCCCCAGTCTCTGGTTGTCAGGGTGAACATTTACAATCTTAACTCCCGCGATATTCAGACCGGGCAGATACGAGGGCATCGTCCGGAAATCACCACCCGGAAGGGACACATAACTTTTTGGTGGCATCTGACAACTGCCATCCCCATGATCCCGAAAAGCGGATCTGACTGCTTCGATCAGAGGAGGTTTCTCGATCACCTCTTCAGGAGCCGGATAGTATCGCATGCTTTCTTATCAGTGAAATACCGTCAAATAACTATCTCGTGCAATTTGAAAACCAGTATTGTCTTATGATCATTGTACCGGTGAAAAGAACTAAAAAGGAAAGTGGATAGTTATGATCTTCTGACTTTAGAGAAGATACAGGTGCCAAAAAAACGGAGTATCTCGAATATAAGAGTCCCGACTGCCAAAAGAGATATAAGAATGATTACCAGAGCAACAAGAGACATATTTTCCTGCACTATCGGAATGGTGCCAATGAAATATCCTGCGAGAAGGAAGGTGGTGACCCAGAGGACGCCCCCAATCACGTTGTAAACAAAGAATTTTTTATACTCCATCGCCCCCATCCCGGCAAGAAATGGTGCAAATGTCCGGATAAAAGGGGCAAACCTGGCAATAATTATGGTCAATCCCCCATATTTTTCAAAATACTGGTGAGTCTTATCAAGATGCTCTTGTCGGATCATCGGAAGGTTCATAGCAAGTATCTTATGACCAATAAATTTTCCGATAAAATAGTTCACGCTATCCCCAAGAATCGCAGCGATGTAAATCAGAACCAATAAAACCCCGATATTCAACTCTCCCATACCGGCAATCGTACCAGTTACAAAAAGGAGAGAATCTCCAGGGAGGAAAGGGGTGATAACAAGACCTGTTTCACAGAATATTATCCCAAAAAGAAGGGCATAAACGAGGTTTCCATAGCTGGCGATCAGGCCAGGGAGATAATGGTCAAGATGAAGAAAAAGGTCGATAGATCCGGATATTATCTCCAACATGTAAGTACCTGTTGCAGATTATGATATATTACCTTTAACTTTAACTTGTACTGCTACAGCTTTATATTATGATCAAGAAAATATACCTGATTTTTTAACTAAGTTAAGTAAAAAACAAGCAAAATTATTTTTTGATACTTATGTTAAAATGTGTTTTAATGATAGTAAAGAGTTGGGATATAAATGTTTAACTGCTAAAAACAAAGAACTTGCTGATATATTACAACATATTTGTTTTCTTGCAGGGACAGTAACAGTATTAATAAATAATGACAATAAATACATTGTTAAAATTTTTCACAATAAATTTTATGACAAAACAAAAAAGATAGTAAAAAAAGAAAATATTAAAGTATGGTGTCCTTCTACTGATGATGGAATAGTAGTTTATAGACGTAATGGTGCTATATTTATTTCAG
>JAZDKH010000346.1:0-10844 GCA_043803325.1 Methanobacteriota archaeon
GATATTTGAAGTACCATTCAAATCCTGTAGCCGGGTTTCATTTACAGTCACCTGTACCAGAGGTACAATTGGAATGGGTTCTACCGGCTTTGGTATCGTGATCGTCAGGAGATCAGAGGTCGTTGCTTCTGATTCAACCGCCTGCACAAAAATCCGGTACTCACCAGGCACCAATTTTCCGGCCGGAACGGTTAGTGAAAAGAACCGATCTCCATCTCCCTGCCAGATCTCAGCGGTTCCTGAAAAACCATAAGCACTCCCTGGATCACTCTTCCGGGTAGGAGTAAATCGGTTATCAGATATCTCTATGAGGAGTCGTTTCCCTGCTGCAAGATTCGTAGTTCCTTCGATGATGACCGGACGGCCAGCATCCTGGCTGAGTGATGTGGAGTTTATCGTAATCTTCGGACTCGTGACATGAATATCGTACCTGGTATAGGTATCATCAATAAATTGACTATTCAATGCACTGATCAGAGCATTCGCTGCCTCTGGCCCCATAAGGGCACCAGGGCCACCTACTCTGAAGACCGGAGCACCAGAATATGGATATCTGCCTAACACCAGTTGCCGTTGACCATCAAGCCAGACATCAAACTCTCCATTCCCCATCGGGTGCTGAATAATCACCGCGTATTGACCAGCGACCATTCCTGCAGTCTGCGGACCAGATAACTCATATTCAAAGGCACCATCTCGTTCTACGGTAGCCAGATCATATACAAAGAAGTTCTTCCCAAAGATCCAGATAGCGACACCTGACCCGGATGTACTTGAGCTTCTTCCGGTAAGAATCAAGGAATCACCACTGGCCACCGTTGTCTCCTGATTCTGCAGAGTCACATATGGTCGCCGGAGGGTCAACGGAATCGTTTGATACGGCACTGAACCGAGATTATACCGATCTATCGGGCCAGGAACTGCATAAATGGTGTATGTCCCGGCATCAATACCGAGATCACCGGTATAGAGCCGGTACTCCCAGGTCTCACAGTCACCAGATGCCACCGTGAAAGAAGAGGGGTCTCCACTCCTGACCGCCTGACGTGGTTGATCCAGTCGTGCTCCGTTAGAAGGGAGGTTGGGGCCGGTGATGAAGAGATAGGTGTCACAGGACTCTGAATTATGCCCTGATAACTTCACCTCCTCACCAATAGCATAGGTCCCTTTCCCGGAGACCAGACTCACCGATCCTTTCGCTACGGTGATCTGAACCTCATCAGTCAGAGGCTGGCCTGTTCCAGAGGGTGATTCAATTTTCAGCCTGTACTGGGCGTCATCCGTCTGACTCGAGGTCCGAAATTCCACGATTCTCCTTCCGTCCCGATCTGGTGTCACCAGAGCATAGTACTTCACCCCGCCATATGGTATTCCAGGAACAAGTTCTCTGATACTCCGTCCGCCCTCTGAAGAAGGTTGGTAAGATCCGATAAGATTGGGACCATTCGGATCATCCTGGCTGACCCCTTCCTGGGCAAAGAGTATCATTGGAGGTTGATCCCCCTGCATTCCACTCTTTGAACCTGCATCCACCCATAAATAGACGGACGATCCCTGACTTCCTGATATGGTTACAGTAAATGCATTACCACGGATAATCTGATCCCCCCGGGTCGTTATCCTGGCCCGGTCTGATCCCAGAGTGACTGTTGCCTCATGGAGATAGACTCCATGCCCTGACGAGCGAAGGTTCTCATCTACCCGGTTAAAAGAGAGTCTGGGCTGCACAATGTATGTTCCAGCTGAATAGAGGGAATTCCCCCTTGCGCCTTTTGCACCAGTATCCCATCCCCCGGTATTCAGAGCCGGGACGGTCTGAAGACTTCCTTGCGGCGTTATCCGGGAAAGTGAAACTAAACCAGCCCCGTATGTCTCAACTCCGGTCATCACCCCACCTCCCGGGGTAGTAATCAGAAGATCCAGGACCCCGTCAACTGCCTGGTTATACCCTGGCCGCTGCGTTACCGGACCCAGGTTGGTATCCAATTGTATGAGAAGCGCGGTCCCCTGAGATACCGTTCCAGATGATACATCCTCCATTGAGGCCTTTTGTACTATTCTAACACTCACCCGGGGTTCCCGCATGGTAAATGCAATAGTGCCCGGAGTCCCCCGCCTACTATCCCATTGATACCAGGACCCAATCCGATCAAGATAGAGGGAGGGACTTGCCGAAAAAAATTGTGAATCAACATTCCTGACATCGAGCGGCATATCTCTTCCCGGTGATGAACCAGGTGGGAAATACGCGATTGAATCATACGGAGGTGGAACTGCGGCACGGATATCAAGTCCTTCCTCTCCTAGAAAAATCTCTCCGCCAGGCTGAATGAGCGTGGTTATTGCTGATATACTAACAGGGATAGTAAGTAGTACCAGAATGAGAAAAACAAGTTGATTGACGTTCATGAGTCACTCTATTTGCCCATGACATAATGAGGTTTCCCCTTACCGGGTATATGGAACCAAACCAGGACTCAAGCGATCTTTTCCTCTTTCGGAAAGTACTACCTTCGACAGGATTTTTTCCAGCGAACCTCTGAAGATCAAGGGCCTTTCAATGGAGAAGAATACCATGAATAACCACAAGAAATCTATTAACGTATAATCTAAAAACCATTAGAGGTCAGGTTGATATCAGCATTCTGTTGAATATCTGGTAATCTGGCTTATTTCCTGGTGAAATGACAATGCAATATTCTTTCTATTCAAACCAAACCGATATGCAGATGCTGAGAACATATAGAAATACCAGCAGATTATTTATTCTGCTGACAGGGTTTCTTCTCATATTAGGGTTTTTTACAATTCCCACTCTGGCAGATCCAAATAAGACAATTACCATAAACCCTATTGGAGATCATACAAGCGGTGAGAAGTTTAACATCACCGGGACAACTACCCTAGAAAACAGTAAAAAGATCGGGATCGAAATCTTCCCAAAAAAGTACTGGGACTCAGCGTCTGAGTATGCAAAGGAAGGAGATGCCGGAAGAATTATATTTATGGAAATAGCATCTTCGAAAGAAAATTTTCACCCTGCCGGTATCAAGCTTGTACGATCCAATCTGGATGGGACTCAGTCATCCGAAGAACTAGCATTACCTCAGGATCACTGGACATCAATTTTTCCCCTTAAGAAAAGTTCTGCAGGAGAGAGAGAATGGAGTTTTCAAATTGATAAAAATGAAAATGGAACCCCACTCAGTCCCGGCTCATATCATGTGAATGTCTGGGATGCCTCAACAGATGTGCAACATCCCGGTACCAATATGAGTAATGGATGGGATATCATACAAAAGAAGATTTATCCAAGTACTGCCAGGGCAAATGTTTGGGACATAAAAAATCAGAAAGATGTGGAGTATGCGGAGTTTACCATCCGAAGCGGCTGATTTAAGATAAAATATCCTCTTTTTGTGAGTTAATCGGTTTCTCGATGAAATGCCGGAAAAATGTTTTATGAATACAGTAGAAACTACAGATTCATTTAAGTATTCCATCAATGAGGATCAGATTCAAGGCAACCCACATTCACCTAGGTGACCAGCATTAACACCCCAACCACAAACATCACCCCCGCGAATACGTATCTGATCTTACATGTTGAACACTGATGTGCATAGCGAACCCCGATAATCGAGAGCGGAATAGTGGTGCCGACAAGGATAGCCCATTGGAGGAGATCAATATATCCGATCGAAAACGGCGGCAGACCAGAAACACCCAGACCATGCCACAGGTAGGTGGCAACCGCACCGGCAGACGAGAATATCAGGCAGGCCGAAGAGGTACCTACGGCAGTATGCACCGGATAATGGAGCAGAATGATGAGTATCGGGATGAGTACAACCCCTCCCCCGACTCCGGCAAGACCAGTGATATTACCGATGCAAAATCCGAGAAGTAGGAATACCCAGAGCGACTGCTGAGGTGGACAGGCATCACATTCCTTAACATCCCATATCATCCGTATTGCCATAAGGATGACGAGAACCGAAAAAAAGATTTTTAATGTCTGACCGGGGAGCAGGGTTGCAATCGTCCCTCCGGATACTGCACCACATGCCCCGGCAATTCCCATCGGAACTGCAGCCTGCCAATCAACGGCACCCCGACGATGATGACCGAGTGCCGAACTCATCACGGTTGGGAGAGTTACAGCAATGCCAGTTCCAAAAGCAACTCTGATAGCAAGTGTACTCTCTAGGCCATCTGAAATAAGGAGCCAGTACTGCACCGGGACCATGAAAAAGCATCCACCACCCCCGATCATCCCGGATGCAAACCCGGCTATGATCCCGGTGACTATCAGGGCAATTACATACAGAATGGTGTCCATCCTCAATCAATCCTGATTCCCGTTCTGAACAGAGAGATCTTGCAATTCAGATCCTCCTCTTCTTATTATTGTAATCCAGGCAGAATATATAACCAAACAGAGAGAAGAACCGGAATGAGATCATACTGAGATACTATGAGAAAACCGGCTCTTCTTATTATCGATATGCAGAATGATTTTGTTCTGAATGGAAAACCCCTGCAGGTCAAAGGTGCAACAGATATCATCCCCCGGATAAGAACTATCCTCTCTTATTTTAGGTCCCAGTCGCTTCCCGTCTTTCATGTTGTGCGAATCCACCGCCCTGATGGTTCTGATGTAGAGATCATCAGACAGGATCTCTTCAAAAAGAGTCCGTTTGCAGTGCAGGGAACCCATGGTGCTGCAGTAATTGATCCCATAACACCGATTCCAGGTGAATATACCCTCTCAAAGATCCGGATGAGTGCATTCATCGGCACCGGTCTTGATCTCACCCTGCGTACCCT
This sequence comes from Methanobacteriota archaeon, assembly GCA_043803325.1. GTDB lineage: Archaea > Halobacteriota > Methanomicrobia > Methanomicrobiales > Methanospirillaceae > Methanospirillum. The sequence goes on from JAZDKH010000346.1 coordinate 4,831, forward strand.
TGGAGTTGATACCGTCGTGGTCGTTGGGATTCAGACTCCAAACTGTATCAGAACCACCGTCTTTGATGCAATCTCCTACAATTATCATGTCTGTCTGATAGATGATGCAACAGCGGCACAGACTGAAGAAATTCATCAGTCAAATGTGAGGGATATGGCTAATATCGGGGTCAAAATCCTGATGAGTAATGATGTTTCAGAGATCTGTTTTAGGAATCGTGCTGATACTTCACTCCGGTGAGAAATCAGAGCTGTTTCTGCCCCTCCCCTTGAGAAGAACCCGCACTTTATTCAATAATTCACTCCCTTTATAGGGTTTGATAATGTACCCTGCAGCCCCTTCTTTCAAGGCCATGTCTATCACCCGGTAATCATCAACAGCTGTGCATATCAGAACCAGTGCAAGGGAATTTATCTTTCTGATGGCACGGAGAGCATTAATCCCATCCACACGGGGCATGAGAATATCAAGAATGACCAAAACCGGATTATATCGGGTAAATTTTTCGATTGCATCATCTCCATCTGATGCCTCGATAACCTCGTATCCGGATTTTTTCAGAAAGAGTACTTCAATATCCCGTGCCAACTCTGCATCATCCACAACAAGAATGCATCCGATACCCTGCTCTATTTCCATCGACTCCTCGGTGGTGTTACGTGATCCGGTATCCTGCCTGCTCCAGAAAGGCTCTGATCTGTACTTCACCCTCCGGTTCTGACGGGTTTAATGCTCGGGTGAGATCATCCCAGACCCTACGCAGTCCAATATCTTCACTATGAAGGGAAAGTGTTCCGGTGATGTATCCTATCTGTTCACCTGATGATGTTTCAATATGCATGACCACACACCGGTAATATTTACACTGGAACGGACTGTCAGTATGGATGGTGCATCCAATCCTGCCTTCCCCAAGGGGTCTGAGAAAGCGACATGCTGCCCTATTCAGGTCCGGAAACGTGTGATCATCAAAAAAGACCCGCTTATCTGGATCCACTTCTGCAGAAAAATCGGTCCCTGTACTTACACAGCAACAGTTGAAGGTGTACGGACCGGTCTGTTCTTCGATGACGATATAGTCACCAAGATACATGCAACAGGTGCCACAGATCTGACAGTCAAACACCATTTCAGAAATATAAGGTGCTGATCGTATTCAACTTCATGCATTAAGGTCTGGTGCAAAGAGGTGAAATCAGGTGCACCAATAGACGGATTATTCATAACCTCTGGACTCTAATACCCTATGAGGTTTTTCTTTGCGCAGCGATGATGTCAAAGCGGGGTATGCCCGTGCACCCAACCGATCTCTCATCAGATCACTCGGGATAACTGAAGACGAGATGAAGCAGCCATTCATCGGTATCGCCAACTCATGGAATACAATAGTACCCGGACATACGCACCTTCGCCAGCTGGCAGAACGCGTAAGGGAAGGGATTGCTGCCGGTGGTGGAACAGCGTTTGAGTTCAATACTATCGGAATATGCGATGGGATAGCCATGGGACACGAAGGAATGCGGTATTCCCTCCCTTCACGTGAGAATATCGCGGATTCAGTCGAACTTATGATACAATCCCATCGATTTGACGGTATCGTCTGTATCTGCACCTGTGATAAGATAGTCCCGGGAATGCTCATGGCCGCTGCCCGGTGTAATATTCCTGCGATTGTCCTCACTGGAGGAAACATGCTCCCCGGTCATTATCAGGGATGTGAAATCTCCCTGACAGACATATTTGAGGGGGTGGGAAAGGTTGCAGCGGGGACCATGTCAGAGGAGGAACTTAAAAATATCGAAGCTGCAGCGATGCCAGGATGTGGGAGTTGCCAGGGCCTGTATACTGCGAACACCATGGCCTGTATGACCGAGGCGATGGGAATGTCGCTGCCAGGATGTGCCGCAGTCCCTGCAGTCTTTGCTGAAAAACTCAGGCTGGCATATAAGACCGGGTACCGATCCATAGAACTGGTCCAGAACCAGATCCTCCCCTGCGATATCATCACCCCGATAAGCCTGCGCAATGCGATTCGTGTGGACATGGCTCTTGGTGGCTCTACGAATACTGTCCTCCACTTGATGGCTATTGCCGAAGAAGCGAGGGTCCCATTCAGCCTTGAAGAGTTCAATCAGATCGGAAACGATGTCCCCCATATTGCAGCCATGCAACCCGGTGGCCCTCATTCTATGTTTGCTCTCTTCAAAGCAGGGGGTATCCCGGCCGTATTCCGGCAGCTCCGTGAGCGTCTTGAACCATGCACAACCATATCAGGAAAAACCATTGATGAGATCGCAGAGCAGGTGAGGTATATTGATGAGACCGTTATTCAGCCGGTCACGAGTCCAGTCCACGCAGCAGGTGGACTTCGGATATTAACCGGCACTCTCGCTCCTGATGGTGCAGTAGTCAAATGCGGGGCGGTACGGGATGAGATGTGGCGTCATACCGGACCAGCACGGGTCTTTGATGGTGAGCAGGATGCAATGAAAGCCATCCTTGCCCGTTCAATACAGGAAGGGGAAGTAGTTGTCATTCGCGGAGAAGGACCGGTTGGCGGGCCGGGTATGCCTGAGATGCTCTCTCCGACCTCAGCACTCATGGGTTTCGGATACTCCAGCGTTGTCCTGGTTACTGACGGCAGATTCTCAGGAGGTACCCGGGGCCCATGTATCGGACATGTAGCACCTGAAGCGGCAGCTGGCGGACCGATCGGTCTGGTTTACGACGGAGACCGGATCTCACTAGATCTCTTTGAACGGAGGATAGACCTGCTGGTTGAGCCATCTGTCCTTGCTGAACGAAGAAAAAAATGGCAACCGAAAGTCAGAGAACTAAACGGGGTTCTTGCCAGATATGCAGCCGCAGTCGGACAAGCAGACAAGGGCGCTGTAATGAGATAAGAAAATCCTCTTTTTTTCTTTTTCTGGTACCTGGGTGAAAGAGAAACGGGCTATGTATCTGCCTGTACTACAGGTCATTCGTTCTGATTATTTGCATCCATCATATCTGTTGTCAGGTAATGCTTTCGTAAAAACACCCTGACTTTCTCTGACTTAAGCCATCCCTTATCGAGGGTGTGGACGATGGCATCGATCTTCTTCACCTGTTCGATAATATGATAGTTCTCCGGGGTATCGGTCTCAGAAGCATAACACAGAATGATGTTGAGAGGATTTCTGATCTGGTCATTCAGGATCGCAAACTGTTCCATGTTGTGATCAATCTGTGCAAAAGCAGCTCCCTGCAGTTCTTTTATCCGCTTCCGTTCACTTATATCCCTGATGATTGAACAATTACCTTCTTTTCCGGCGTACTCAAAATAGTTCTGGCTGACCTCAACCGGAATCTGTTCACCTGATCGAGTAGTATACACACTTTCAATGACCCGGATACCCTGGTTTTTTACCGCCTTAAATATCTGAGTCCATCTTCCTGAGTCAAGAAAAGGATTAATATCAAATATCGTCATCCGGCTCATCTCGTCATGGGAGTATCCAAGATTTTTACAGACGGTATCGTTCGTATCCAGGATATTTCCCTCTGCATCAATCCAGATAACCATATCAGAAGCACGGTCAATCGAGAACTTTGTCATCTTCAGGGCTTCTTCAGCCCGTTTGCGCTCCTCAAGTTCCCGTGATAGTTCCCTTGTCTTTTCATGTACTGCTATCTGTAATGAATGATTCCAGATCAGAATCCCTCCAATGATAATAACGAAGATCCCAGATCCAGCAAAAATTGCAATAATAATCTGAACATTCACGGTCTGGGGATTGAGGGAATTTGAGACCCATCGTTTCATCACCACGTCCCGTTCTTCAGGAGTTATCATTTGAATCCCTTTTGTCAGAATTTTTGCTAACTCAGGCCAGTCTTTCCTGACCCCGAAAGCTATTGAGAACTGATCTGGTTGCTTCGGAACATACTCACTGGCAACATGGAGGTTCACGAGACCTTCACTCTCAACGAGTGAGGTAGCAGTAGGGAGATCCCCCAAAAATGCATCTGCATGACCAAGAGAGACATCAAAGAGGGCAGTTCTCGTATCAGGGGAAGGTTTCAGATTGATATCAGGGTATCGATTCTTGAGCAGTTCAGTTGTCGTATATCCTTCAATGGCGACAACGGTCTTTCCAGAGAGATCATCTAGTGAGAGCGGAGAGGAAACCGAGTTATTTACGATGATAACGATGGGAGTCTCATAATAAGGTGCAGAGTACGTAAGATACTCATCTCTCAGATCTGAGATGTATACTGCACCAAGCATGTCAGCGGTATGCTCCTGAACTGCCCGGGTACTCATGGTGAAGTTATCCTGCCTGACAATTGCAAACTGAAGGCCGGTCTTTTCACTCATGAGTTTGAGAAAATCTGCAGAGATTCCTACATATTCCCCAGACTTGTCAATGGTCTCAAATGGGGGGAACGAAGGATCCGGTGATACCCGAATTACCGGATGGTTTTCTATCCATGTTTTTTCTTCTTCAGTGAAGCCGGAAAAAACCATGTTCTGGCTTTCTGGCGGGGTTTGAATCTGTTGCACGGGAGCAGTGAGCGTACTCAGGGTAGCGACACTCAGGAAGATAAGGATCAGACCAAGTACAATAAAAACCAGTCCGATTTTCCCTTTTACCATATTGTTACATCCTGATAGTCGTTGAAAACTCCGGTATCAGAGAGAGATCATCCCCAGACAGATGGACATATTAAGATCAGTTCTGAGATGTTATCTTTGATAGTACATAACTGTACATTATATGTCTTACGAAATTTTTTAAAGTTATCTCTTCTCATGACCCGGAGATTATCGTTCCTGCAATAACAATTCAGAGTTCCAAACCGTGTACCTCATTCAGTGTATTATCGGAGAACGTGATTGCCCCCTGTGAAATTACGGATATGGCAAAAACCTGAAATTTCAGGGAAAAAGTTTCAGATGATAGAAATGGTTGCATGGTTCAGGGAATGTGAGGGTAATCCTTTTGTTATCCTGCATTTTCATGATTGCCATAAAAATTCACCGGATACGTGAAATTTTATAATATTCAATAAATTAAACCTTTTTTGGAATATAAAAGTATTTCAGGGAAGTTCTCCTGAAGAAAAGGAGTTTTTTTATATCCGACTCGGGGTGGAATCCGATGAAAGGATAACTATAACTAACGAGAAACAAGAACCATCACAATTCATAAGAGAGGAACTATGACAAAATTTAAATTTACATTTATTAAAACTTCATTACAGCGCTCGATACAGTACAAAATTATGGTCCTCGGAGCGGTTGCCATGCTGCTTATTGCCGGGGTGATCATCGGATATTCTGCAAATGCTCTGTACAAAGAGGCATTTACAAAAGCTGAATACCAGGTTGAAAGTAGAGCTCTAACCTTCGGAGCTGATATGAATGCAGACCTCACAAGGCCACTGACCATATCAGAGACTCTGGCAAAAACAATTCAGGGTTGGTTCGAATCAGGTAATCCCCCCACCAGGGCACAGATAAACGGTATTCTTGAGAAAAATCTAAAAGACAATCCTGAGATCTTTGGCGTATATGTTGGCTTTGAATCTGGTGCATTTGATACAAATGATGCAGTCAATAAAAACCTGAATGGAGGAGATGAGACCGGACGGTTCGTCCCGTACTGGTTCCGTGACGGCACCTCAATCCTGATGGAACCACTCAAAGGGATGGATACTGATGAGTATTATCAGTTACCTGAAACCACCAAAAAGCCCGCAGTAACTGAACCGTACTCCTATAATGCCGGGGGAAAAGATGTTATGATGGGTTCCCTGACCGCCCCAATTATCATCAATGGAACCTTCATCGGAATTGCAGGAGTAGATCTTGAACTGACCGGCCTGAACCAAAAGGCAGAGACTTTTGATATGTATGATAACCAGGCAAATCTCCTTTTCCTCACCAAAGGAGGGATGGTTGTCGGAGAAAACCTGAAAGATGTTGACTGGGTCGGGAAGAAAGCCATTGATATCCCGCTTGAGAATG
>JAZDKH010000347.1:0-2647 GCA_043803325.1 Methanobacteriota archaeon
CATGACTGCCCTGCCCCCCGCACTCCAGGGCATGGGATCCGGGCTTATCACGACGCTTATGTACCTTGGTATCATGATCGGAATTTCGCTAACCACCATCCTCCTGACCGCTGGACTCGCTGCCTCATCATATGCAGGTCCAGTTCTCGATGCAGGTGCCCCTCTTTTGTCTGGTATCTTCGGGCAGATCATGGGTATTGGTGGAGTCTTATGCCTGGCAGGGGCAGCGTTTTCGTACAGGAGGACATAGGGCTCCGGGTCCGGTCCTGGAATGAGGAGATAGAACTTCTTCAGTGAATAATTTCTCCGTTCTCTCAAAGAAAGAGGGAGATCCATACTTCGCCCAATTAATAACCTCTTTAGCGTAAAATTGTCACCTCCGGGATTGAATATCTGCTCACTCCTGAAACGATGGCATAACCAGCGTGTTATGAGGTTCCCAAATTTATCCCCCAAGGTACCGGAGATACTCGTGAAGTTGATCTGATGGATGGGACCCGGGCGCTAAATGGGATACCGGGTGCTATAAACGATGATTATACTGGAACAGATGAAGAATATCTCTCTTATAACCTTAACGCCAAGTACTTATGTGTAGCAAAGATATCCCGCCAGGATGAAGGGAAAAATCAACTTCTCATCTCCATGAAAATGCTTCACATTGTCATAAATAAGCTCGGCCTGATGAGATTCATCATCAGTGTTTACATGGCCAACAAAAAATTATTGAATCAGACCGGGCCAGTCGGACTTGATTCATCAGCTGGTACTGCTACGAGCGTCTCTATCTCCATTCTATCTGCTCGTTTTAAGACCATATTTATTGCTGCTTTTTCGTCAGGAGCCTCAAAAATTATCACGGTATCATACTTACCAAGGGTCCAGTACATGGCCACGTAGGTAATATCGTTTTTTATGTCATCCTCAATATCTTTTAAATTTTGAGCAACTACTTCCTTACTCAATGTTGTTTTGAACTTCACCAGTACAATAAAAAGCATATCACACCTCGTACCCTGATTTGGGCATTTGATAATTCGAGTAGAACTGTAATAAAGATATAGGCACTCGAACAGTTCTTCAACTACATCTGAACCGGCTCAAGCATACCGACCCGGTTGCCCTCCGAATCAGTAATCGCTACATACTGCCCGATGCCGGGAATTTCTATCGGATACCCGATAATACTCCCGCCTGCTTCGGTTACCCGTTTGATTGCAGCCTTGATATTCTCGACCGCGATCACTACAGATGGGCATGTGGGCATCTCCGGGCCTTTCGGGAAGAATCCTCCGCCGATTGCCCCGGCCTGTGTGGGCATCCGGTTCTCATCTGTTTCAGTAGTGGTTGCGACCACATACTCACCCATCTCCTTGCCGAGCTGCTGCATCTGCCATCCAAATGCATCGGTATAAAACTTGATCAGGCGTTCATTATTCTCGTATGGCATCTCAAAATGTACGACCGGGTTCATTTTTGTCATGGTTTGGTCTCCTGTAAGGTGATGATCTATCAGATGTGACTCCTAGAATATAATCATTCCATCAGTCAGGTAACAGTGATGCTGACCCTGTGGATTATAATAAATATGGTTGTTCTGATTCCTGGTGCTTCCCTTCTTTTTATTTATCGTGTAAGGGGGAATGGTATCAGAGGTTAACTGGAAATGGGGACCAGGTAATTGAAGGATATCACACTCTTAAAATACTCGATGGTTTCTGGCGAGTTGATTTATACTCATTTTTGACGGTTAAAGGCTTATCGGGCAGTATACAGGGGATTTTACGCTTAAGCAAAGTCACGAATAATCGTGATATAAATACTATCTATTCCTATTGGTATTATCCTGCATTGCAGGTGGTGTTTTGAATGGTAAGGAAAAGTATTTACCTCATTCTGGGGTTCCTCCTGGTATTCTGTCTGGTATCAGGTGCCCTGGCTGTAAATCCGGTGAACAACGTATCATCTATCACTGAAAAGAAGGAGGAAGTCACTGTCCCGGGGGTATGCAATCAGCCATATGCCCTGTGTGATACGGCAATCTGTGTCCCATCACAGTCGGATCCTACGAAAGTGATATGCTCTTGTTTTGTGGAAGATGGGGTGTCATTAGGGGAGAATAACTGTTCTGCCTGGGCGCCGATTGGAATGTATCTCGATGAAAATGGGGAATGGATAATTAAGGCAGGATATTCTGTAGGCCAGATTACATCCACGTATTCGTTTGAGAATGCAGCACCAACTGCTGGAAATGCAGTAGATCCGAATAATACGTCTGCAGATTATTCAGGTGATATTTATCTGAAACCCTGTATGAATGGAAACTGGGCGGACTGCTGGACCAAGCCCTGCTCCGTTCTCCCTGAAGATATTACAGCAGATGTTAATACTGACCGAAAAGCCTCAAAATATGCAGCATGTGACTGTGGGTTGGTCGTAAACTCATCTGAATGGTATATTGGTGTATATGGGAATGAGCAATGTGAGAATAAGACCATGTGCAATGACTATATCATCTCAGGTGCAACCACAAAAAGTATGGACCCAGGGAGAGCGATGTTAAAGAAATATTTACTTGAGCATCCAGATGCAGATTCATCACAGCAATATGCAATGGGATACTGTGAGAATTGTACCAATTGCACGA
>JAZDKH010000348.1:0-2376 GCA_043803325.1 Methanobacteriota archaeon
TTATGATTACAAAAGCAGTAATGAAAAGCAATACCCTTATTCTTCATGAAAATATTAACATTCCTGACGGAGAAGAGGTAGAAGTAATTATAAAAAGACTTCAAATAATTGATGAGATGTATGGTGCACTGAAAATTGCAGATACCTCAATTATTGACGAACTGGTGGAGTCAGTCTATCTTGAATAATCTCGCAAATATTCCTTATGGAACCAAAATAATTATTGACACCAATATTCTCGTGTATTTTGCCTTAGCTCATGAGAAATACGGTATTTCCTGCATGAAATTCCTTTCACGAGTCCAGAATGGGGAAATATCTGGATTTATTCCAACAATTGTTCTGAATGAACTGGTCCATATATTGATGATGGCAGAACTCATCAGAAAGGGATATGGGAAAAACCGCGTTGAGGCGATTCAATTTATGAAAACCAGACTGAGATCCAGAGGGAAAAAAAATCATCAATCTAATGAGTCACCAAACGGATCTTGTGCTGATTCATTCAATACTATCGTCTCAACGACCTGGACGTGGATAGAGAAAATATCTGATCTGAATTGTATGATTATCCTTGAAAGACCCTCAACCTTTCAAGCATCTATTCACTTATCTCAGGAATATGGGTTATTAGCGAAAGATGCATATATCGCCGCATTTGCAGAATCCTATGAAATTTCTCATATCGCAACGAATGACATTGATTTTAATGCTATCCCCGGGTTAACATCATGGATACCTGAAACCTCCTAGAATTTTCGTTACTATTCAGCGATCATACTCGGAGCAATGAATTTCGATATCGTTAAACTACCTAAAACCGCCTAATATGCCGTTTGATCTAATTAGTATGAGAGATAATGTATTATTTACGATCTAATTATGGAATTCGGTTAGGAAGATAATAAAATATATATTGGGATGTCTCGCCCTCACCTCATCGAATATGTTAAACATTAGATCCATATTATCTTTGATTTACGGCATCAGGTGCAAGAGCTCGAAAACCGTCTAAACCTCAACAGTTCGAATAGCAGCATTCCTCCTTCAAAAGATCCTTTAGATAAAGTTATTATTCAGGCCATGCCGGATAATTACATAAATGGTTAATATAAGTCGGCTATGTACCTATATTTAGTGATAAACTAAATTGGATTCTGAAACATCTCCTCGAATTTTCCTCTTTGCTCCTTCTCCGGGGCTCCCCAGGGTTCTCTCGGGCGCTCTGGGTAAATCTCCCCCCCTTAAGCAGATGATTTCATCACTTAATTTTTAGACACGGCCCTATACTCGGTAACGAGGTGATAAATAATCAAAAGACCGGTTATTAATCGCCCTCTCAATCTGCCAATAAAAAGCGGACATCAGTCCTGATATACTTCTCACGGTCAGTGTTCCCTATATCAGCGGCTAAAACCTCATGCCCTCTGCCCCGAAGTTCGTTCACCAGGTTCGTCCCGATGAATCCTGTCCCGCCGGTGACCAGAATGTTGAAAGACTCCATAGTATCCTCCCAATGGAAATCAGATATCAGGTATATTTGTATCCTGAAACCCTAATACATATCGATTTAGTATCTTTATCAATAGGCCAAATAGGGCGTATTTTAATCTAATCCTGATTTGTACTCGAAATCTAACCTGGGGATTTACAGGACACCATTCTCACACTGAAATTAAAATCTCCATCTACATATCCCTTTATCGGGGGAGTAGAGCCATCGCACAACTTATTAACAGGCTGTCTACGAATAGAAACCGCCCCTGCCATAGAAATCTGGTTTCAATGGTATCCTCAATTTGAGCCAGATTTGACCATTTTTCATGTTCTTCATCACTTGGTTGACTCACCCGGTATTGAGGAGAGATAGTATCTTTTAATCTCTTCATTCTGGCCGTATTTTATGGAACAACTCCTGATTCATTAAGTCATCCCCCTTTGAATAATTGGGAGTTATAAATCCGGGCAATCTGGGCTTTAATTGGGATAAATCCGATGAAAACCGCTTCTCTATCCGAACGCTATAGCCCTTCAATATGAAGATGATCTATCCTATGACTATCAGGAGATCCGGGAATAGCGTCAGGATGGAACGAGGCATTTAGGTCTCATTTTTGGTATGGTTCTCATATGTGTGGGGTCAATTCCGTGCCTGTATTCCTCTCAGTGGATTTTATAATCTATGAGAAGGTTTCCCAAGGTCGTCTTATCTGGCTTCGTTATAGACGTTCCCCTACTGCTATGTTTCCTGTTTTAGACCATGTCTGTCATATGCTTCTTTGCCCCGATGACCGTTATCCCTACTATCTGATCTCCTGAATAATGAACGATGACATTATCATCCATTTCACTATCATCAGCATGCTGAGGTTTTCT
>JAZDKH010000349.1:0-2396 GCA_043803325.1 Methanobacteriota archaeon
CGTATTATTTTGGAGTACACATTGAAGAGATATTCACATACGACGTTTCAAATCCCAATAATCCTCTTCATGAAAAACTTCAGTGATTTGCCCCCTGCCCCTCACCCTTCGTTTCTTCATAGGGTCTTCTACCTGACAAAAAGCCTAATGATCTTACCTGAGAGGAAAGTAGATATAACACAATGTAAATACTACTATACATGCGCAGGGACATACCTGCACAGAAGACAAGGAGGTGATACCCAGATCATTGCACAAAAAACCTACACCAACCCATCCGGTATGCCGTCCTCATCAATGGGTATATTCATGCCAGAAATCCGAACATCATATTGAGCAGCATAGAAACCCCCACCCAGCACTCCCCAAATTAATACCAGACACTGCTGAATATGATAAAGGACGATACACCCCATACCCAATATAGGCTGAGGTTATGCGAGGGATAGCACCGATCCAGACATATTTTTCCCCGTATCCCGGGTTCCTGCAGATGGAGCAGGAACCACCTCAGCTGGCATCACCGTAAAAACAGAACTCATACCTGTTATTATAAAGCGAATTTCAGCTCTTTTCTCCTGAAAAAATAACCAGTTAGACCTTATCCAAGGTGTTCCTGTTATGAATGTATGATTGTATACTGATGAAGATCAGAAAAATAAAAACTCGTGAGTTATCTCATTTTTCATACATACTAAGTATCTTAATAAAAGAGAGAAATGCCTCGTTCGAGTCTTCTCATCTGCTTACAAGAGGAGTAGGCGAGCCAATCAAAGCGGGATAAAAGAACGGGAAATCAAAAATAAGTGAGATAAAAAATATATACAGCCCCCTGAATGAAAGTCAGAGGTAGTCCGACCATAAGAAAATCGCGGAACGAAACGGTAATTCCATATCTTTCAGCCTGCTGGACAACGATCACATTACTTGCCGCACCAAGGATAGTCAGGTTCCCTGCGAGAGTGGAACCGGCAGCGAGGGCGAGCATTCCACCGGTTGAAATACCCGAAGATGCGATAACCGGTTGGAACAGAGCAACAAACGGAACATTCGAGATGACCTGGGAGAGAAGAATGCTGACAGTGAGAACCATCGGGATAGAAGTCAGCTGTGAGAACGGTACCGATGACTGGAACCAACCACTATTATAAACACTCTGCATCAGGACAAACATAGCGGCAAAGAATATCAGCGTCCTCCAGTCAACTGCCCGGAGAATATCCACCCGCTCCCGGGAACCTAATAGAATCGGAAGTGCTGATATCAGCGCAATAGCCCCAAGGGGAACCTGCGCTAATTCTCCGAAAGGAGCACCGATGATCCGGATTATGACCAGCATAATGAGGATCATCAATGAAACACCGGTAATCATCTGAAGTCGTCTGTCCAGGCAGACCTGCAGTTCAGGGAGATAAAAGATCTGACCATCATCCTGACTACACCTCTTCCTCATGAGAAGAAAGACGAGACCCAGGCTGATGATAGTGGGCACGAACAATCCTGAGGCAAAGGCCAGGAATGGATCTTCCGGATTCCAGAACATGGCAATGAGAAGATTTTGAGGGTTTCCTATGGGACTTGTAACACTCCCGGTGGTCAGAGCAAAACAGAGGGTAAGCAGGATGGCAGAAGGGGGGATGCGATACCGGCAGGCTAGTGAGAGGACAAGCGGTGTGCCGATAATCGCAACCGTATCGTTCATTAAAACCGCTGAAGCTGCTGCCATTATGATGATCAGGATCAGAAGGAGTTGATCTCTGGTTTCTGCTACCCCGCATATCTGATCTGCAACCCTTGCCAGATACCCGCTTGCTGATACTGCTTCCCCTACCACGAACATGCCAAAGAGGAATACCATCACATCAGGATTGATCGCATTAAGAGCATCAAGCGGTGAGATCTCTCCGGTTATGAGTACTGCACCTGCTCCGACGAGCATAACCTGCCAGATACGGAACGAAAACCCGCCTACCTGCCTGATGGTGATGAAAAGAAAGACGAGCCCCAGGATGATGATACTAAAATGCGTGGCTTATAGATCGCCGCCAGGGATATATCAGCAGTTCTCCCAGATCCAGTCCAGGGGAGAATAACCCTATAGCCAGAAACGGTACACCTAGCTTGGATTGTAGTATGATTCATCGTTTCATTATCATCTCCATCATCCTCACCGGGCTTCTCCTCATTCCTGCCGCCCTGGCAGGAGAGAATAAAATCCCCCGTGACGGAACGGTATATGTCGGTGAGGCTGACCTTGATCTGTCTGACTGTAACGTCCGAAACGGTGACGAAATCGCCTGGTGGGACTCGGGAAATCCACAGGGAACCCCAACCGCTCGGGCACGGATCTCTGATGTCAGGAAATTCACGGTAGATCCAGCCACGTTCAACGGACA
>JAZDKH010000350.1:0-3043 GCA_043803325.1 Methanobacteriota archaeon
ATAAAAAATAAGGTCAAAAGAATGGTAAATTTTCAATATCCAGAATCTTGGTGAATTATTCAGGATATCATTCCCCTCGAAATCCTGGAGAATGACCTGCCGAATAGGGGATCAATAATCGCTCTCAACAGTATGTACTCCCGGTTCTTGACCATTGGTGACAAAGGTCCAGCCGCCGATATCTGGTCGATCACACCTACCTGATGGCAGGAGAACAAGAAGCCATTCCAGTACCCTCACCCTGGCCCGGTGAACCGCCATGGGATACAGACCCTCTTAATAAGTAACCAGGCCTCCCTACCAGACCGCCACCTCATCCACGGGCGGCATGGGCGGAGAAACGCCGGTTTGAGCGGGGGGGTTCCGCTCTCCTATCCTTCCTTGGATTGATGTTTCCTCCATCCCCTTCCCTCTGATTGCACCTGTGGGCGGCAGAGCGGAAAAAACAGTGACCTGATCGATGACCGGATATCATCAGGGTAGGCTTCATACTTCAAATCTGCCGCCCATAGAAATAAAAAAATAATATTTATTCGTATTTATAGAAAACAACCAATTATCACCTCTATTTTATGGGCGGCAGTTATCCGCCGGCTGCCGCAACGAGTTTCTTTTTGCCGCCATGCCGCCCATGAGTCATACGATCTGAATCTCCGTGCTGACCTGGGGGGGTGCGGGGGATGAAAGGAAAGGATCAATTCCCTGTGGTCAAAAGATCAAAAGGGTTGAAGGATAATGAGGTGTTTTTGGCGATTCGCTTGATTACTGCTCATCCTTATGGGAGAGATCCAAAAAAATCAGAGTATTCTGTTCTTCCTGCCAACAATATGATAACCTGAATGGAGGAATATAAACCTCACGGGTATTCTTTCGGAAAAACCTCATAGGTTTCCCCACTGTTGGGTCTTCAACAATACGGTTAATTTGCTGTTTCACCCGATTATTTAGATCCTGATCATGAATTTTAGAAATTATTCGTTTGAACCTGAGTTCATATACTACCGTTACCATGAGTTGAGATCTGAAAGAAAATCATCCGCTTCCTGGCTAATAAACCCGCCTTTTTTATATCTCTCTATCGCCTGGTCAGTAAGGTGAGCGAATTCAATATCATCACGAAGATCGTCTTCAAGATTTGAAATGGGGCGAATAACAAATCTATTGCCCTCTTTCAGGAGAATAAAATCTGTACCTGCCTTAATATCACATCTCATATGAGCGGGGATGACGATCTGCCCTTTTGAACTGATCCGAGTAAGAGCAATTTCCATGTAGTAAGATACATCTTACATATGATAAATATATTGTTCAAACGTATCATCATCATTTATTACATCTTCCATCAGGTCAGGAATTGTCCTTTATGATAAAAACACAGGATGACCTCGTAGAAAGTTAGCTTGAGTAGTCCAGACGCGATCTCATCACCGCAGAATATGCATTGACCTCGGAAGAGGTTTTCCCAGATATTATCTGTTTTCATGCACAACAATCCGCAGAAAAATGTCTGAAAGCCCTGATCGTGAAACATGAGGATCCGGTACCCAGAACGCATAACCTCGGCAATCTAGTTTCCTTGATTGCCGAATGGGATTTTCTTATTATGGATATCCTTGACGACGCCCTTCTTCTGACACCATATGCCATAGAATCACGCTATCCTGATACAGATACTCCCTCATATGAAGATGCAAAAGAAGCGATAGAATCTGCCAATCGAATACGGGATCTGGTGATGAGGAGATCCCCTTTTATTCCCTCCTTATGAAATCAGATCTCTGCTGTTTGTCATTCTATAAGAAACATACCTGAACCGCTACGCGGTTCATGCATGTTTTTTAAACCCTCGAGTATATTCGGAATAACTATCTCCTTTCCCCGAATATATTATGGGTGTGGATACATCTGTCAGGATGGCAATTGAACGCCAGAATCCCTGGTGGCAGAATCAAAGTTTTTTTCCAACCGGGGTTCCCCGGTTATCACACTATACTGACATCGATCTATATCTCCCTCTCCGTGAGGTACTGGTACTCCTTGGAGCCAGACGAACGGGAAAATCAACTCTGGTGTATCAGATTATCGCAGACCTGATACGAAAGGAGATCCCGGCAAAATCGATCTTATATCTCAACCTTGATGAACCGATTCTTGGGGTAAATGCACGTGAACCTGGCTTTTTGATGAATATCATTGACCAATACCAGGCTGAACACGGAGGTCTGCACTATCTCTGTATTGATGAAGTACAACATAGCCCCCATTGGGCAGCAACGGTAAAAGTTCTCTATGATACGGTACCTGGCATAAAGTCGATCATAACCGGATCAAATTCTCAGATCGTTGAACATGAGATGAGCCTTCGTCTTTCTGGAAGATATCTCGCAGTTCGAATATTTCCTCTTGACTTCAATGAATTCCTTACTTTTTCCGGGAAAAAAAATCTATCAACTGCTGAACAAAATGTTCTTGTCCGGCAGTTTTTACGATATGGTGGGTTCCCAAGAGTCGTTCTTGAAGAGAATGAGCAGGTGAGGGATGCGATCTTACGCCAATATTATGAGACTATTTATCTCAAAGATATTCTAACTCCCAGAATGATCCGGTCTACTCAGGATCTTATCTCATTATTGTACATCTGTCTTTCTCAGGTTGGGAATACTTTCTCGTATCAGCGACTGGCAGGTTCTCTGAAAATTTCTGCTGAAACGGTGAAAGAATATATTGGATATGCAGAGGATGCGTATCTTTTGTATACCATAAGAAGGTTTGATTTTTCTGCACATCAGCAGCAGAGTCATACCAAAAAAATATATTGTGCAGATACTGGACTCATTAACTCTGTTGCATACGCGTTTTCAGAAAATATTGGTCATATTATGGAGAACCTGGTATGTACAACACTTATCCAGAGGAACTCGTGCATATGGTATCATAAGGACCGGTATGAATGTGATTTTATTGTAACCATGCAGGGAAAACCGCAACAGGCGATTCAGGTCTGCACTTCTGTGAAAAAAGAAGACACCAGAAAAAGGGAAAT
>JAZDKH010000351.1:0-5365 GCA_043803325.1 Methanobacteriota archaeon
ATAGATGAGAATAATTCCGCACATGAGAGCGAGCATAACAGAGGAGAAAGAGAGCGGAGTTTTCTTCCCTTTCTTTATCATATCGGATGAATATTGTAGGTTAGACTTCGCGAGCTGATTATCAGGCGCTATCAGTAGTGCCTGCTTTGATGCATTCAACTCCTCCTGATATTCACCCAGATTACCATGAGCGGTTCCTTTGATGATCCATGCCTCAATGATAGTGGGATCACTGGCAAGAGACTGGTCTGCATACCGGATAGCATTCAGATATTCTCCGATTCGTAGACTATAAGCTGCAGCCGTAGCTAACACTGATGGATCATCAGGTTCAAGAGCGCGAGCTGCATCAAGTGATTCTTTCGCCATTTCAAATCTTCCAAGTGCAAGTAAGGCTGAACTCCGGGTTACCAGCGCCAGAGTAAAGTTTGGCTGAATTGAAAGAGCTTCGTCCGTAAGATTTACTGCCTCTTCAAAATCTCCCAGGGCCGTCTTGTCTACTGCTTTATTATATAATTCAATTGCGCCAGAATTGTCATGCCTTACTTCGGTAGCATGGGTGGGAATTATCGATGATACTGCCAGAACACAGATGAACAAGATGGTACAGAGACCCAGTTTTTTTATCATGATATATCAGAATCCGAATTATAATAGGTGATATTTTTTGATCCAAAAATGTTAGACACATTCTTCTCTTCGAGTGAGATCAGATTATCCTTCTAGTGGAATTGTTGTAAGTTTCACCGTTTCGACTCCCTTCTGTGCCATGAGTTTTTCTGCAACTTCTTTAACTTCTTTCGCATCTCCTTTTACCAGGAGTACCTCCACGCATCGGGAATGAGATACATGTGAATGGAGAGATGCTTGAATAAGATCCATGTAATCATGCTGAATATCGGTAATTGCAGCGATGAGTCCTCGTTGATGATGGTCATATACTATTGTGATGACACCCTGACGGATTCCGGTCATATCAGCCATCCATTTATAATACCTGATATATGACCGGATAGCATCCCTTATTCCTTCTGATCGGGAAGAATATCCCCTGGTATTAAGGATTTTATCAAAGTTGTTCAGGAGATTTGAAGGGAGTGACACTCCTATCCTTGAGAGATCATGTTCCTGCACCTCATCATGGTCAGGATCAGTAAACGATTCAGGCATATGTATACTATTTGAGTGCGATTGTATATTATCTTCTTATCATGTATGAATAAATGGTTCAGATAATTTTTTGTAATTTTCCGATGAAAACAGCCCGTTTTAAATTTTGTCCCCGTATTCGAAGTGGCCACTCTTGATATTTGAGATCCAGAATAGTGAACTTTCTCGCAAGAATGATAATGTCTTCATGAGAAAAATATCGGGTAATAATCCCATCACCCCGAAGAAATGTAGATTTTTCAACTTCTTCTCCCATTCCGTATCGCATATCGCCTGATGCAAATACCGTCAATGAAACGATTCCTTCTGGTTGTAAAACACGGTGCAATTCATCAATCATCATCTCACAGAAACGGAGTGGAATATGACCCAGGATGTGGTGTGCAAAAATCTGATGTACGGTATTATTTCGTATTGGGAGATAACACACATCGCCTAGCAAAAGTGGGGTTCCTGAAAGGGTTGGATCAGAGCAACAGAGTTGTAGTGCTGCCAGAGAAAAGTCAATACCGATTGGGAGGACTCCTTCGTGTCGCCGGGCTCGAAGATTTTTCCCGTCACCGATTCCGAGTTCCAGGATTACCCCGGTATTCACAATGGATGAGAATTCTGCAGGAGCATTTCCCCACTGTCTTCCTTTCATCCGGTATCGGATTTCCCATGCCTCCTGTTGATATGCTGAGAAAGGGAATTCAAAATCGCCCTGTACCATATTATTCAGATGGGATCTGAAACCCCTGGCATTTACATCTGCTGATGGTTATTGCACAGATTACTGCCAGTAGGGCAACAACGACTGTAGTAACCCCGATACTTGTTAATCCGGTAATATACCCACCAATCGCAGGAAGGAGAGTCATTCCAGCATAACTGGAAGTTGAGAAGAGACCCATCGCAATTCCCTGATGCTGCTCAGCAGACGCAAGATAATTGATCTGTGAAATCATAATGAGTCCTGCTGCTAACCCCATCAGGAATATTGAGATGGGATACTGGACAAAAATCAGGACTAAACCTCCCATAAGGATGGAAGATATGCGGATTAGAAGGACTGGTTCTACCCTGATCCAGGATGCTCCCAGAGATGCGAAGATTGTTGCAAGATTCATTACCGCGAGAGCCACTCCTATATCAAGGGGAGAGAGGCCTGAAAGATCCGGGTACAAGGCCTGGACAAAACCGGTTATCCCAAGAAGAATTATCACTGAATACCAGAGAGGAGCCTGGCGAGCTACCATACCTGTTACTTCATGCAGGAGGTCACTCCATGCAGGTCCTGATCTTCGTTCTCCAGAGGTCTGACTAAGAAATATTTTCTTGTCTGGTAAAAGAATCCGCACTAAAAAAGCAGCAAAGGGAATAAGAGTCAATCCAGTGAAGACGAGAATCCCTCCGTACATCGTGGTAGTATATCCGGCAATCCATCCTCCGACTACCAGTCCGGAGAGAAGCCCGAAGTTTAATAATGCCATAAAAATCCCGGAGAGTCTTATCTGCCCGGTCTGATGATTGATCCATGAAAGCCCGGCAGCCACAAACAGACCGGCTCCAACACCTTCAATGAGGCGGGCAACAAGAACGAAGGCGGGTTCGATGGGCATAAGGAGTAGAGCTCCTGATATCAGGGTTAATATGAGACCAGCCCCAATCACCGGTGTCTGACCTATGCGGTCGCTGATTACTCCTCCTGGAAGGGTAGATACCATGGCACCCAAAAAATAGGCCGAAAATATGAAGGCTTGCATATCCAGGGGAACATTCAGATTTGGAAGAACCGGGATAATAGCATTGGAAAGTGCCATTAGGGAGAATATACCAAAAAAGACACTGAAAAAATGAAATGAAGATTGGTCCATCAGGATCAGATCAACCGGTAGGTCTCCAGATTCATCGGAGAAAGGGTCTGGATATGATATTTCTTATATATAGAACTTGCCAGGTCAAGAGTTTTACTTTCTTCACCATGGACGGTAAAAATTTTCTCAGGCTTTGGCTGCATATGGGATACAAAGTTCATAAGCTGTCTACGGTCAGAGTGGCCAGAAAACCCATCTACCGTGAAACATTCTAAGTTTATCAGCAGGGTCTCCCGGTTCCCTATTGGAATCTCACGCCATCCTTTCTGGATCCGACGACCAAGTGTTCCATCAGCCTGATACCCGACAAAGACGAGGGCGCTCCGTTCATCAGCACCGAGAGAACGAAGATATTCCATAACCGGTCCACCGTTCAGCATACCACTCGTGGTGATGATTACACACGGTTCTCCGGTTATCACCTTTTGACGTTTGTCTGGCGAATCAACCTGTTCAAAACAGTCTGAAAGGAATGGATTGAGACCCTCTTTGAAGATAAGGTTACGAAGGTCGGAGTTCAGATATTCAGGATAGGTTGTATGAATCGCAGTTGCTTCCTTGATCATTCCATCAAGATACACTTTCATCTTTGGAAGTTTTTCCAGGCGGAGACCCTCTTCAATCGCAAGCATAACCTCCTGTGACCGACCGACTGAGAAAGCCGGAATAATAACTTTTCCACCCCGTTCTATAACTCCTCGGAGGATATCATAGAGTTTCTCTTCTGCTTCAGCACGGGGAGGTTGCATATCTCCCGCTCCTCCGTAGGTCGACTCCATAATAAGAGCTTCTAATCTTGGGAAATGGTTAGTTGCAGCATTGAAGAGTCTGCTCTTCCCATAATGCAGGTCACCAGTGAAAGCTACGTTATACAAGCCATCCCCAACATGGAAATGAGCGATTGCTGATCCAAGGATATGGCCTGCATTATGGAAGGTCAGTTTTATATCTGGCGCAATATCAGTGACACACCCGTAATTTATGACGATGGAGTGTTTGATATACTCTTTAATCTCGTTCGATGAATACGGGATTGTGTTCCCTTCTTTATTCATCACATCAAGATAATCGAGCTGGAGCATTGCAGCCAGATCACGCGTCGGGGGTGTTGAGTAAACCGGACCGGTATATCCATACTTGTACAAAAGTGGAATATAGGCACAGTGATCAAGGTGTGCATGAGTAAGAACAACCGCATCTAGTTGAGAAAGCGGATGGATCTCAGGGACATAGAGATAGGGGGTAGATGTTGCATTACCCGGATTTTCGCCACAATCGATAAGGACACGGCCTTCGGGTGTAGAAAGCAAAAAAGCCGCACGACCAACCTCCCTGCAACAACCGAGCATGGTCACTCGAATCCACTGATCCTTTGCTGTGACATCCCGATGGATACGTCTTCCTATCCTGCGGAGTAGTTCTTTTCGTTCCTGATGAGAGGACCTGAGGTACTGGCGCACCTGTTTCACTGTGGAAGATTCGATCGGGGGTGTTCTGACCACTTTTGGTGTCCATCCGATCTCTTTTGTTATATCGCGAAGGGTTGCACCGTTCTTTCCGATAACGACACCAGGTTTCTCAGCCTCGATAAGAACTTCTCCGGTATCCTGCTCGAAGAAGATGTCGGTAATTCCGGCATTTTCTCCTACAACTTCTTTGATAGACCTGACAGCCCGTTCCGGGTCTTCGAGAATAGTCGGTCGTACAACAATACGTTTCCGAAGATCTCTGGCAAGAATTTTTATGAGATCGTCCTGGTCAGCAAAATGTTTCGGGTCATCAGTATAAATGACCAGTTCAGGTCCTTCAAACTCAACCGATGAGATGGTTATCCCTTTCGGTACCTTTCGTTTGATCTTCTCGTGCAATTCTTTGAGTCGTTCCTCGATTAACATTACAACCGTCCTAAAAAAGTATTAAAAAGGGTTTTGGGAATTGAAATTTCTAATTTGGAGTCAATTGAACTATTTCTGGTTCTAATAGTTCGCGATACGCATCTTTGGTTATAACTACTACTGCCATACTTTCTCCTGATCCAGCATCTCGTTTAATAGCAGATCGAAGTGCGCGTATTGCGAGTTCAGATGCTTCCTGTTCAGTCATCCCAGATTTAAACCGATCTTCAAGCACCCCATACGCCATCGGAGAACCGGATCCAGTTGCGACGATTTTGTCTTCGCGAGAGCAGCCACCAACAGCATCTACTGAAAAGAGTACCGGACCTGATTCGTCAACCCCTCCGATGAGAAGTTGAACATAAAAGGGATAATACCGGTTCCCATGAAGTATATTTGAAAGAAGGGTGGAGGCTGCGCTGATTGTCATTGACTTTCCACGCC
>JAZDKH010000352.1:0-2439 GCA_043803325.1 Methanobacteriota archaeon
CGACAAGTGGAAAGAATTGTGCCGGACTTCCTGACCGGACCGGAGACGAGCCAGATGCAATTGTTGCTGATTTAGTCAGCGGAGTTACTCCGGGTGTACTCATCCTTGACCCTGAAAAGGTCGGTGAGGTTGCAGTCAGAACCGCGGTATTGGTCATGAACAAGCGGAAGAAGTTCAGGATCATTCCAACTCCGGAAGAACTCATTGAACTTGCAAAACGCTGTGGTGGATGTCAGGAGTGTATGCGAGTATGTCCGGCGGGAACACCTCTCGCTGTCTCGATGCAACAAGCAGGCAGAGGGGATCCTTCAGCTCTTGCCTCTATCTATGATATGTGTATCGGGTGCGGGAAGTGCGAGGATGTATGTAATAAGGAGATCCCGATCCATAGTGCTATTCTTTCAGCAGCTGACGAGCAGATGCGATCCGAGCGATTCTCTATCCGTGCGGGACGTGGAGCGATTCAGGATATTGAGATCCGTGAGGTAGGGGGGCCGATTGTCCTTGGAGAGATACCTGGAGTCATCGCCTTCGTAGGGTGTGCTAACTTTACAAACGGAGTTGCTGAAGTGGCTGAGATGGCACGGGAGTTTGCCCGCCGCAGATATATCGTGCTCACATCCGGATGCTCAGCAATGGCGATCGGGATGCACCGGAACGAATACGGCCAGACCCCGTACGAGGAGTTTCATGGCAGATTTGATGCAGGCGGCATCGTGAACGTCGGCTCCTGCGTCTCGAACGCCCATATATCAGGAGCCACCGTTAAGATCGCAAGTATCTTTGCTAAACGGAACCTTCGGGGAAATTACGAAGAGATCGCCGATTATGTGTACAATCGTGTCGGTGCAGTCGGAATTGCCTGGGGAGCGATGTCACAGAAAGCTGCCGCAATTGCTGCCGGTTTCTGGCGCCTTGGTATCCCGGTCATTGTCGGACCACATGGATCAAAGTATCGTCGGATGCTCCTTGGAAGGAAAGATAAACCAGAAGACTGGTTTGTGTATGACTCAAGAACCGGGGAGAAGGTACAGGTTGGTCCAGTTCCAGAACACCTCTTTATCGCAGCAGAAACTCCGGAAGAGGCAATGACTCTTGCCGCAAAACTGTGTATGCGTCCAAATGACACATCCCGGGGGAGATCGATGAAACTCACCAACTATATCGATCTCTATCTGCGGCTGTACCAACAGATGCCTGACGACATCAATCTCTTCATCAGGTCGCAGGCAGATATTCCGATGACCATGAAAGAGACGATCCTTCCGATTCTAAAAGAGAAGGGATATAATGAGCAACCAATACCAAACCCGACTCTGCTAAAGTCTCAGATTCGAAAACCTAAGGAGTGAACAGGATGGCAGCAGATGATGCATGGCTCCGTGCAGAGATGGGAGGGACAACCCGGGCCTCAGTAATTAGCAAACCTGAAGTAGTAGTCGCCCTGATAAAGCGGTCAAAACGACCTTTGTTTATCCTGGGTCACGAGGCATCGGCTGCCTGTCCTGAGAGCGAAGCACTCGCAGAATTTATTGAAGGGACAGCCAGAGCCCGACGGATTCCGGTCTTAGGGACGTCACACTCTGTGAAGGATCTCATCTCAAAGGGGATTAAGACGCAGGTGATCATGGGAGGTATGGAGATCGTCGACCGGCTCCGTGATCCGAAATGGAAAGGTCTCGACGGGCAGGGTCAGTATGATCTGGTTCTTATAGCCGGCCTTCCCTACTCGCTCTGCTGGGTACTCCTCTCCGGAATCCGGCATGGAGCTCCCGCACTCAAGTCCATCACCCTTGACCGGGTATATCAGCCTAATGCATCCTGGTCATTTGGAAACATGGCTGTTGAACCGTGGCGTGAACAATTGCAGGCAATTCTGGCTCTACTAGAGAAGGGGTGAAGAAGAATGTTTGAAGGTATTCCGGTAGAGGTCGGACTCGTCTTTGAAGGTGAACGAATCCGTAAAGAGGATATGCATGTCGAACTCGGAGGACCAAAAGTCTCTGAGAAATTCGAGATAGTCCTCGTGAAAAAGCCCGAAGAGATTTATGATGGAAAGATTACCGTCATCGGTCCCGATCTTAAAGATATTCCAGAAGGGTCTCATGTCAGGTTCGGACTCCTTGTTGAGGTTGCCGGGACAAAACTTGAGGAAGACCTCGAAGGTGTTCTGGAGCGACGAATCCATGAATATATGAACTATATTCAGGGAGTAATGCATCTGAACCAACGATATGACATTTGGATCCGTGTCGGAAAGAAGTCATATGCAAAGGGGCTAAACAGTTTCACCTACATTGGAAAGGCCATAGAAGAACTCTATCGAAGTGAACTTGCACTAATTGAGAAGATCCAGATCACATTTCTGACTGATAGGGATGAATTTGACACGTACTATAAGATGGCCCGGGACCGGTACGAGACCCGGGACGCCCGTGC
>JAZDKH010000353.1:0-3327 GCA_043803325.1 Methanobacteriota archaeon
ATGATAAAAGTCCGACCCATATAGCGATTTTTGATCAGACATTCCATAAAGGGAATACCCGATTTCTCAGAAAACCCTACGGCGTATGCAGTACCTGAATCAGGTACCGTGCAGACTACATCTGCCTGAAGCGGATTTTCATCATAAATTTGCGCTCCGATCCTCCTGCGCACATCATATACCAGTGAACCATCAAGGCGCGAATCAGCACGTGCAAAATAGATGTACTCAAAGACACAGTGACCACGACGCTCGGCCTCTGCGATCTGTTTAGACCTGAATCCATCTTTGCTGATGTGAATCATCTCACCAGGGTACACATCACGATCCAGCTTACCGGCAAGGGCATCGATGGCGACACTTTCTGAGCATACCACATAGGCATCTTCTACTTTACCAAAGCAGAGTGGGCGGATTCCATGGGGATCTCTGAAGGCATACAGGTCGCCATCATACATCATCACTACTGAATACGAACCCTGGAGGCACGCCATACACTGTCTGACTGCATCCTCGATGGTCCCTCCTTTCCGAATCTCTTCAGTGATGATCTTGGAGATGATTTCAGTATCTGATGTCGACCAGAAAATCTGTCCCTTATCCTCAAATTTCGCCCGGAGGTCACGGTAATTAACCAGATTCCCATTATGAGCTATCGCTATGACATGCCCTCGGAAGGTAAAGAGAAATGGCTGAATATTCTCTGGCCGATTCTCTCCCGTTGTCGGATACCGGACATGCCCTATGCCAACCTCTCCGATAAGGGAATTCAGAGTTAATTCAGAAAAAACTTCAGCAACAAGTCCGTTGCCTTTATGCTTACAGAGTCCGGTTCCATTAAATGTGGCAATCCCGGCACTCTCCTGCCCCCGGTGCTGTAGCGCGTAGAGCGCATAATAAAGAGAAAAAGAGACGTTGGCAGATCTACTGATGCCAACGATCCCGCACATAATTAATGGGTTGCGACCTTCGGACGCTTATTAATCCAGCGGTATCCACGAAGTTTCGGAGTCTTTCCAAATCCACAGGATGAACATATTTTATGCCTCTTGTGATAGGACATCTTTCCACATCGCCGGCAGGTGATATGGGTCTGCGTCTGTCGCTTTCCGCGTGATGGTGTACCTTTTGACATAGCGAAATTACCTCTTATTGAACTGACGGGGATATGTAGATGACATTATCGCCGCGGATAATCAGGGTACCAATGCTCTGAAGCTGTCCCTTAATCTCCTCCTCTGCCTTATCAAGAACGAGATTCATGTGGACATCATATCCCTGTAGGACACCCCGTATCTCTCGTCCGCCTTTCAGAGATATCAGTACCGGTTGCCGGTTGAGGGCCAGATCTAAAATATCCATAGGTCTTATGGTCATATTACTACCCTGTATAACTCGAGATGAGTGAATAGATTGAGGGGGGACGGCACTTAAACATTACCCGAACCCAACTCTCGAAGTCTTCATCAGACATCTATAGACATTTATGGGTTTGATCATCAAAATGGTACCTGAAATATGGGAAAAATAATCGCAAAACGACGTCACCCCATTCGCCGGTCACAGGTCACCGATCTCATTGAGACCCTCAAAGGAGAGATCGGTACGTCAGCAGAACTCTTCACTGCGAAGACTATTGAAGTCCTTGAGACCGGAACAGAACTCCACATCTATCTCGTCGATAAAGAACCATTCCTAATTGAAAAAGACGGGATTCTCTTCCCAAGTCTTCGGGGCGCACTTGCGAGGCCCTTCCCCGAACGACGGGTCGTAGTCGATATGGGTGCAATCTCCTATGTGGTGAATGGCGCAGACATTATGCGCCCGGGAATCAAATCAGTAAGTCCTGACATAATTGCAGGCAGACCAGTCCAGATCGTGGATGAACGACATGGAAAACCACTCGCACTTGGGGTCGCCCTGTTTAACTCAGAAGATCTCCTGGCACAGGAGAAAGGCAAAGTAGTAAAGACATTTCACCATGTCGGTGACGAGATCTGGAACATAGAACTCTGAACGCAAAATATGCCCAAATTATTCTGGGAAACCATCATCTTTAATATTGAGCACACAAAAAGGTGTTGTTATGGGACTTCGTGACCTTATCTTCAGGCCGAAAGATAACAGTGATCCTGACCAGTATAAAGAACTCCCTCTCAAAGACTACGAAGGGGAGACACCGGCACTTCTCGTCAAGGTAGCAACCGTTACCGGACTTAAAGAGAGCCAGATAGTCAAGGATCAGATATATGACGGGGACATCGTCATCGTAGATATCAACCGACTCAAGATGGACAAGATAAATTATGAGCGGGTGATGAAAGACTTCTACCAAGTCGCGCGTGATGTGGATGGAGATATTGTCGGCCTTGGTGATCAGCAATACGTTATTATCACCCCCCGCAACGTCAAAATCTCCCGCGATCGTATCGGTGGCGGTGCCTGAGTGCATCAGGAGGTCAGGGGAAACTGCCCGGCCTGCGGCGAAGAGGTCGATTTTCTCTATGAGACCGAACATATCCCTTATTTCTCTGAAATTCTGATCATCAGTTGTTCCTGCCCGCTCTGCGGATACCGGTTCTCTGATGTGCAGTCTTTAACCGTGAATCAACCGGTCAGATTCGAATTCAGAGTAGAATCTGAATCTGATCTGATGGTTCGGGTGGTACGGAGTACCCAGGGACTGATCTCCATCCCCGAACTCGGGGTGGAGATCTCTCCCGGACCCGCCTGTGAAGGGTTTGTCTCTAACGTGGAGGGCATCCTCATGCGTATTGACAAGGTCCTTGACGGAGTGCTCATCGATGGAGATGATGAACAACGCAGAAACATCATTGATCTGAAGGAAAAAATGGCGATGATCGGGTGTGGAAAATTCCCGATAACGATTATTATCACAGATCCGATGGGAAACTCGCTCATCGACTCTGATCGGGCAAAAAAAGAGTTCTTTGATCCCGACGACACCGATATCTGAATAATTTCGCGCGGATTATATAGTATCGTCAGTCATCGGATCTCTATATTTTTTAGAAATACTCCCGGCCCTTCGGTAACCCTGCCCACGATCTGAGCATCAGGGAAGACGCTCCTGACTGCTGATACCCCTTCTTCCGGAACAACACAGACATATCCCATCCCCATATTGAAGGTCCGGTACATCTCACAATCTGTTATCCCCCCAACCTCCTGTATCCAGCGATATATATCCTGAGGTTTCAGGGGTGTGTCAATTGAGAAACCATATCCGGATAATCGGGTGAGGTTGAGGAGTCCGCCACCGGTGATATGACACATCCCATGGATCGTTGCATCGCGGGTGAGGGT
>JAZDKH010000354.1:0-8282 GCA_043803325.1 Methanobacteriota archaeon
ACCAGGAGTTCCATCCCCAATCCGTGCCATTGTCTCTTTAGAATGAAGGTAGGACTGCATCTTACCTGCCCCGATGATCTCAGTCCGTAATGTTGCCGAGCCTTCATCATCTACCGGACAGAACCCAAATTCTACCAGTGAGGGATCGTCTACAATGGTGATCTGCGGGGAGCCAATCATCTCCCCAATCTTTCCAATGAGTACTGAGTTTCCTTCTTTGACCAGATCACCTTCAGCTGCGTGACCAACTGCCTCGTGGGCAAAAACCCCGCCAAGTTCTGGATCAAGGATAGCATGCATCATACCCCCCTTCGCAGGCTTTGCGTCAAGGAGGGAGATAGCCCGGGATGCTGATTCCTGTGCCATATCATGCCGATGCCTGATATTCAGGCCTCTGATGGTATGATCCCGTTCATACCCCATCTGCACAACACCACCACGGCTTGCAACTGCAAGTACCGAAAATCCACAGCGACATAGTTCGTACTGATACTCATGACCAGAAGAATCGGTGAAAGAGACCTGCTCAGCCTTCTCAATATAGGTGACTCGTCTGCTGACAATGCCCTCCCCTGCGGCTGCTCTTTCCAAATCCTTGAGGATTTGGACCTTCTCTTCGATATCAACAGTCCGGGGATCCTCCCCTATCTGTGGTATCTGGTGAATCCTGGACGGGGTTGCCATAACCTCAACCCGTTCATTGGTGATGGCAGAAGCCTGCAAGGCTTCTGCAATAAGACTGCGGTGCAGATGCTCTGAACCGGTTCGATCACCGGAGACTGAAAGAACACCCCAACCTAGATCACCAAGAACTCTCACAGTAGCTTTATCATAAAAAGAAGTTCCTGCCTGCTCGACCTTCCCATTGTCGATATCAACCTGGGTAACCTCTCCGGCAACCCGCCTGATATCGTAATACCTGGGGTCAGTTGACATCAGACAACCGTCCGCGGCGTGGGAAGATCAGTCCCAAGGATTGAACGGGTGGTAGAGGTGGTGATGGATCTTATCCGATTAAGGAAGAGATCCCGATCTACTGGTTCAAGGGCGATACCAAGAACCTCTTCGATGGTCGAGACCGGGATGATCTCAACAAGTAATTTATATTCATCCTCAATGAGGACATCCTCAAGATTTGCTCTTGGGATGATGACCTTCTTAATTCCTGCTTTTGCAGCAGCTTCAATCTTGTAAGTTACCCCTCCGATTGGAAGAACATCTCCCCGTACGGATAGAGAACCTGTCATAGCAACATCCTGTCTGACCGGGATCTGTTCAAGTGCGCTGATAGCAGCAGTTGCTACCGTTACTGATGCTGAATCTCCTTCAACACCCTGATATGTACCGATAAACTGGATATGAATGTCAATATGTCTGATATCTTTCCCGGTGAATCGTTTAAGAATTGCACCGACGTTCTTGATTGACTCCTGGGCTATCTCTTTGAGCAGACCGGTCGCGATGATCTCACCACCATCACCATGTGCCGGGGAGATAGCTGCCATGATAGGAAGTACTGAACCGGCATCACTGCCCATAACCGCAAGTCCATTCACTCTGCCGATCTGTGTCCCTTCCACGATGGCCAATTCATATTCGCGAGTCCTTCTGATAATCTGGGCAGATATCTGATCCTCAATTGAGCGTGCTGTTTTCTTCGCCTCTATCACATGTACCCGGGTAGTCAGTTCGGCTTTTTCCTGTCTCGCGAGATCTCCGGCTATCCGGATTAGACCACCCATGTCACGAAGTCTGAGCGTAAGATGACCTTTCCGGTTCGATCGACGTCGTCCCTCATGAAGCACCTCTTCGATAGCACTGCGATCAAAGTGCGGTATCATCCCGTCGTTCTTGATCTCCTGCGCTATGAATCTGACAAATTTATCCTCGTTTTCAGGGGTGTCAGGCATTGTCTCTTCCATATAGACCTCATACCCGTTCCCTCTGATACGGGATCTCAGAGCAGGATGCATTCCTTCGATTGCATCAAGATTCCCTGCTGCAACCATCACAAAGTCACATGGCACAGGTTCTGTCCTGACCATTGCTCCGGATGAGCGCTCACTCTGACCGGTGATCGCAAATTCCCCTTCCTGCATTGCGGTAAGCAGATTCTGTTGAGCAGATAGACCGAGTGTGTTAATCTCATCAACGAACAGAACCCCTTTGTGTGCACGGTGTATAGCTCCTGCTTCGACACGGTCATGTGCCGGAGTCTCAAGACCTCCTGACTGGAACGGATCGTGTCTGACATCCCCGAGGAGAGCCCCTGCATGGGAACCTGTCGCATCCACAAACGGAGCAGTCGTAGTCTTATCATGAGAGACCAGGAGTTTTGGTACCATCTGCTCCTCCCTGGGGGTTGCGTATCTGAGGGCCATAAAGACAAAAGCAGCTGCGATGATCCCCATCAACCACTGGTAGGTGATAAATGAGTACCCGATGATACCGAGCATCAGGATCATGATCAAAGTATTGCGAAGTTGTGCCTTCTTTCTCGCTTCTGCCTTATGAGCAGTAACAATCTCTTTTCCCCGACCTGACTTAACTGTCCTGATAATCGGTTCATTTGAATCTTCTGAGTTCGGATAAACCAGAATATCCTGCATCTCCTCTTTTGGAAGCAATTCGGCCATCGCTTTTGCAAGCATCGACTTCCCAGTTCCGGGAGTGCCAATCATCATCACATGCCGACGTTGAATCGAAGCCTTTCTGATGACTTCAACCGCATGCTCCTGACCAATGACCTGATCAATCAGGCTTTCAGGTACATTGATGACACGGGAGGTCCCGTCATCTACCTCAGCATCCGGTATATCAGTGACTGACTTCTCTTGTCCTACTTCTTCTGCCTGCGCAGCTGCCGGGGACTGGCCGTGAGCAGACTCCGGGTTCTGCTGGCCGGTTCCCTCAGTCAGGGTTCCCTGTGAAACTTCCTGATCCTCCGGAATATTTGATTTTGACGACGCGTCTCCCTCAGTAACCATTATCGCGTATACACCTGCATGGCAGTTAATCTGTATTCAATCAGGGACAATTGTTTAAGTACTTTCAGCAAAAGTATAACCCAGCATGAAGATCATCAGCACCCGGCGCTCGCAGGTACTTGCCGGCAGGATAGCAGCAACAACCCGGAATCCTCTGGTAGATGTCAGGTGGACGCGGTTTCCTGATGGTGAGATCTACCTGCAGGTCAAAGAGATTTCAGATCATATGGTGATTGTGGGAAGCTTTGTTGAGAGTGATGATCTTATCGAACTACTCCTCCTGATTGATGCCTGTAAAGGAGCAGAGATCACCCTGATCATCCCGTATATGGGATATGCCCGCCAGGATAAACAGTTCAATCCGGGAGAACCGCTTTCTGCCCGGATTATTGCACAAACCCTCGGCGCATCAGTGACACGGGTAATAACAGTAAACTTGCATGAAGAAACCATACTTCCCTACTTCGGAGTCCCTACAACAAATCTCTCTTTAGCTAGTGCAATGGCTCAGTCAATAGCGACGTTTTCCTGTACCTCACCCCTTATTCTCGGACCTGATGCCGGCGCTGCACAATTGGCAAAAGATATCGCATTAGCAGGGGGATGGGAGGCTGATCATCTGCATAAAGTCCGAATTTCAGGAGATGAAGTCAGAATAGAACCAAAGATAATCCCCGTGTCAGGAAGAGTTGTGATCATCGTTGATGATATCATCTCAACCGGAGGGACCCAGTCTACAGCAGCATCCATGCTTTATCAGCAGGGGGCAGCAGCAATCTATACAATCTGTATCCATGGTGTTCTGGCAACAGGAGCGTATACCCACCTGACCAGTGCTGGCATTTTTGGGGTTTCTAGTAGCGATACGATAGAAAGCGCTTATAGCAGATATTCTGCAGCTGAGATTATATCCGATGCACTTAAACGATAATTCAACAACACCGCAAGAAGAGATTTCATCAGAGAACCAGGAGAATCCAGGATCCGTGCTGATTCTGGATACATCAGTATTCTTCCTTTCTATCCCTCTATCCGGTAAATTATTCACCGTGCCACGTGTCGAAGGTGAACTGAAAGACCTGCGAGGAAAAGCGCGGCTTGCAGTACTTATCGATGAAGGACTCGAGATGCGTTCACCGGAGTTGAAATATCTTCGTGAAACATTGAATGCTGCAAAAAAAACTGGGGATGCTTCAGTTCTTTCAGCAACTGATACTGACCTTCTTGCTTTAGCAAGTCAATTGAAAGGAACCCTGGTTACTGATGATTTTGCCATCCAAAATACTGCCCATACCCTTGGGATACCAGTACAGTCACTGATTCAGCGGTCAGCATCTGCACGTATCTGGCAACTACGCTGTACTGGTTGCGGAAAATATTATGATCAGGTTCCTACCAAAGATGGTGACTGCCCAATATGTGGCTCGAGTCTGAAACGAAAGCATAAATAGGAACCGGAAGATCTCTTTCCAGATGTCTACGATCGAAGATCTTATCAAAAAGGCACGTCACCTGAGAAGTGAAGGCCATAGCCCGGGCCAGATCGCGGATGAACTCTCCTTATCTATGGAAACCGTGACCTGGCTCCTGACTCAGGAAAAGGGTGCCTCAACACCAAAAGATGTCCATATAGACTGGACTGGAGTGAGTGGAGAGGCAGTACTCCTCGAGGAGAGTGCGATGATGCTCCTCTCCCGGTACCATCTCAACCAGAAGGATGGAGTGACGCCCTCAGCAATCGTAGGAATATCCATATCAGGGATTCCCCTTGCTACCGTCATTGCTGTCAATGAGGGGAGTCGACTTGCGATTTACCATCCATCTAAACATAGTACTTCAGATACTCCCATGGGTTCTATGAGCGGAAATTTCGGAATACATCCGGGTGATCAGTGTGTAATCATCGATGATGTGATTACATCAGGAGATACTCTGCATGAAGTGGTATCATATCTGAAACGACACGGTGCAACCCCGCTGGCCTGCTGTGTGCTCTTTGATAAGCGCGGAATCCGAGAAATTGAGGGTGTGCCGGTATACAGTCTCTTCAGAATATCCCGAATAGATTAACAACCCCCTTTTTTGCAAACTCATGCGTAACCAATATATAGAACTTTAAATCCACCTTTATCCATACGGAGAATACGCTTATGCTTGCCCAACAGCCTGTAATCATCATACGAGAGAATGTAGAACGAACGACCGGATATGAGGCGCAGCGCTCAAATATTGCGGCCGCAAAGGCACTTGCCGAAGCAGTCAGAACCACCCTCGGTCCCCGGGGCATGGACAAGATGCTTATCGATGGTACCGGAGACATAACTATCACCAACGACGGTATCACAATCCTTGATGAAATTTCGGTTCAACATCCCGGAGCCAAGATGGTTATCGAGGTATCCCGAACTCAGGACGAGGAAGTCGGTGACGGGACAACCACCGCAGTTGTACTGGTTGGTTCGATGATGGAACAGGCAGAGATTCTGCTGAATAAAAAGATCCATCCAACGGTTATCTGCCGTGGATATCGCATGGGTATGGTCAAAGGTCTTGAAATTCTTGAC
Source organism: Methanobacteriota archaeon (assembly GCA_043803325.1). Classification (GTDB taxonomy): domain Archaea; phylum Halobacteriota; class Methanomicrobia; order Methanomicrobiales; family Methanospirillaceae; genus Methanospirillum. The sequence goes on from JAZDKH010000354.1 coordinate 5,552, forward strand.
GGAATGGCCACGGTAGTAGATCCATACAACAAAGATATTCTGAGAAAGATTGTAGAGACTGCCATAACCGGAAAATCTATCGAGAATGTAAAAGAGAAGATAAGCACCATCGCTGTTGAAGCAGTTGTCGCAGTCGCAGAAAAGAACGGAAAGAAAGTCACCGTAAATGAGGATGACGTTCAGATAAAGTCCCACACCGGGGCATCAATGGACGATGCAGAACTGATCACTGGTGTTGTCTTTGAGAAGAGACGGGTCAATGAGGCCATGCCAAAGTCAATCAAGAATGCCAAGATTGCGATGGTCATGAGCCCTCTGGAGATCCGCAAGACCGAAGTCAAAGCAAAGATCAAGATCAACTCAACAGAGCAGGTAGAAGCATTCGGAGAACAGGAGCGGGAAGCACTCAAGGCAATGAGCGATGCGGTAATCGCAACCGGGGCTAATGTTCTCCTCTGCCAGAAGGGTATTGCTGACTCTGCCCAGTATTTCCTTGCCAAAGCAGGTGTACTTGCACTTGAAGATGTCCCTGAGAAGGATATGAAATTCGCTGCACGGGCATTGAATGCAACCATCGCCAACAAAGCAGAAGATCTGACAAAGACGATGCTCGGAGTAGCTCAGGGTGCAGAAGAGATCGCAGACACCGAGATGACGAAAATTTACGGAGCAAAGAACCCGAAGACCGTCACCATCCTGCTCCGGGGTACTACCAGATACCTTATTGATGAACTTGAGCGTGCCATGGTAGATGCCACCCGTGTGGTTATGGATACCATGGAAGACGGAAAATATGTCCCAGGTGGTGCAGCAATCGAGACAGAATTGATTGTAAAACTCCGTGACTATGCAGGAAGTATCGGTGGTCGTGAGCAGATTGCAATCGAAGCCTATGCTGACTCCTTTGCAGCAATCCCAATTACACTCGCAGAGAACTCTGGTATGAACCCAATAGACAAACTTGTCGAACTCAAGCAGGCACATGCAAAAGGAAAGAAGACCTTCGGTCTGAATGTCTTTACCGGCAAGGCAGTTGACATGCTGGGCGAAGGCGTCATCGAACCACTCCGTTGCAAGAGACAGGCTATCCAGTCATCTGTAGAAGCAGTTGTTATGCTTCTGAGAATCGACGACATGATGGTCTCCCGCGGCAGCGGCGGGATGTAATAGTAAAACACCTTCGGTGTTTTTGATTATCCATGAACCAGTATCATTGGTTATGAAAATGCCAAGCATTTTCATAACCCGGGTCTGAATATATCCATCAGGCCTTTTTAGGACCCAATATAGGCAGATATACTTATGCCTATTTCAGGTCAATTATAAAGAGCATTCGAGCCGAGGTAGTCTAGTCCGGGAAGGCGGTGGTCTCGAAAACCACTGGTGCTTTGCACCTCGGGAGTTCAAATCTCCCCTTCGGCGTCCCAACCATTTTTCAAAGCCCGTTCAGCATTATTGAATATTTGAGAGAATACATTAGATAAATCTTAATTCTTCCCCCAATTCTTTATGAGAGATGGATTTACCCGCCTTATATTTTTCCAACCCCTGACGGATTACCTCTTCAGTTTCATAATTGATGTAATCGTCATCTTCATCAAAATAATCTATAAGCCTGGTGATTACATCTATCGGTGCTTCATCAGGCCCGGTCTTTAATCTTTCAAGTTTCTGCATAAGGGGTGCAGGGATTTCTATTGATTCACCCATAATATCTCATCAACTTTTGAGTTCAATAATCTTTCAGGTAGATGGTGAAAGGGGTGATCATACCGCCGCCTGATTCTTCATAATCTCCTCTATCACCCACCAGGTCACGGCTTCAATACGAGACTGATCGCCTGGCTCTTTCACGCTTAAGTATTGCCGTTGCTTCATCGAGTGATTCGGCTGCCTACAAAGTGAGAACATATCCACACTTAAAACAAAATCGCCCGGGGGGTGGGTTTACATGGTGACAATGTCCATATAGGAATGACATTTATACCGAATTTCACCGATACCGGACTCTTTCAGGTCCACCCTAGCACGTTTTAGAGACTCCCGGTCCACGTCCATTTCTTTCAACCGGAGATAAGTTTTGAACATATCCATTGTAACATTGCCCCAAAGAGCTTCTTTGATCGTGGATTCCTGGTAGTTACATCCACAAGGTTTTAGAAAAATGATTTGACCTTTCCATATAATTTCTGGAACCCAAGGAAAACAGGATAATACATCTATACTAGAAAGACCTAATTTATAACTGGAATGCGGTTGAGATCGTAATCCGAATAGCTGAATTCCTCATCATACGGAAATATTCATCCTCTCACGAATTCTCTGTTTAACATGATACGGTAACAGGGTACTTGAGGATATTCGAAATAGACCTATCGTGATGAATGAATTATTTAACTCTCCCCATGGATTTCAAGATAGCCAATAATGGCCCGTTGTTATGACCTCTAACCGGTATCTACGGACCGGTCAAGTAGGAGCGGTAAAGGTGATCATGGGACGAGAGAAAGGTCAGTTATTATTCCCATAAGGTATTACCATGAGAAAATGTAATGATAAATGCGAAAATTTTCATTTCTGCCGGAACGAGAGAAAAACTGTCTGCACTATCTCCTGGAAACCAGTGAAGAAAGGCGACAAATGCTGTGAACCTTCACTCGCCTAAGTACCGTTTTCCGGTGACCGGATCTCTTCTCCCATGGAGATGAAAATCATAAAATATCCTGGGACT
>JAZDKH010000355.1:0-2678 GCA_043803325.1 Methanobacteriota archaeon
GTTTGCTACTGAGCAACAGGCACTCGGATACATCAAGACGAATGTAACCGAGCAGGAGCTCTTTGACACCAGTTTCTGGGCAAAGACTCATCAGTAATTCAGGATCAGGGATCTCCGGGTTACCCCCCGGATAGTATAACTCTGACCTATACTTTTTCTGCTCTTTTTGTTTACATATAAGAAGGTCGGGTTTCCCCTTTCAGTACCCATGGTATTCACAAAGCCCGGATTATGAGATACAGTTATGACCACAACTAAAACAGCAGGAAAACGGTCTCCGATATATCTGGTGACATCAATTGCTGCTGCAATAATTTTCTGGCAGGTTCTGGCAGTCTTCGTTGTTCAGAATGCGTTCATCCTTCCATCCTTCTCAGATACCGTAATGGCATTCATCAGTCTCTGTATAAAAGGAACCATCTGGGTTGATGTCTGGACAAGTCTGGTCCATTTTGCAATCGGTCTTGCCCTCGCCCTCTTCATCGGGGTGCCGGTGGGTATCTGTATCGGGTGGTTTGAGCGGGTGAACCAGATGTTTGATCCTCTGATAGAACTTATCAGACCGATTCCGCCCTTAGCCTGGATACCGTTCGCTATCGTATGGTTCGGACTGACCGATTTTTCTGCTGGTTTTGTCATCTTTATCGGAGCGGTCTTTCCTATCATCATCAACACATACGAGGGGTTCAAAAGCGTTCCCCGGGTATTTGTTGAAGCCGGACGGATGCTTGGATGTACGAGCAGTTTCTCACTCATCAGATATATCGCACTCCCGTCAGCGTTGCCTCATCTTGCAGCCGGGTTTCGGATCGCATCAGGGGTTGCATGGATGTGTCTTGTGGCTGCTGAGATGTTCGGAGTCTCCCGGTTTGGTTTAGGGCAGAAGATATGGTGGTTTTACAATCTTCATCAGATGGATAATGTGCTTGTGTACATGCTGCTGCTCGGGTTCATCGGACTACTTATTGATTACCTCTTCAGGTATAGTATGCAGCGCAGTCTGCTTCGGTGGCGTATCGGGGAGGTGAACTGATGGGCAATGTTGAGATATCAGATATCACCCGCCGGTTCACCAGGGATGACGGGGAGAGTATCCTGGCTATCGACAATCTCAGCCTCACGATTGGTAATGATGAGTTCATCTCCTTTGTAGGTCCTTCCGGATGTGGAAAAACAACCCTTCTCAGAATTATTGCCGGCCTGGATCAGGCAACCTCTGGCGAAGTCCTTGTTGATGGAAACCTGATTCTTGGACCTGGACCGAAAGTCGGCATGGTCTTTCAGGAGTATTCACTCTTTCCCTGGCGAACAGTTCTGGATAATATTGCATTCGGCCTTGAGATGAAGGGGATTTCAAAACAAGACCGCTATGAAATCGCTCGAAGATATATCAGGTTAGTCGGGCTTGAACAGTTTGAGTTGAGTTACCCGTTTGAACTCTCCGGAGGAATGCGCCAGCGGGTAGCAATCGCCCGTGCCCTTGCAAATGATCCGGATCTCCTGCTGATGGATGAACCATTCGGGGCCCTTGACGCGCAGACTCGAAATAAGATGCAGACTGAACTTCTCATGATATGGGAACGCTCAAAGAAGACAATCCTATTTGTCACCCACAGTGTTGATGAGGCGGTCTATCTGTCAGATCGAATTGTTGTTATGAGTCCGCGTCCGGGAAGGATACGCACTATCGTCCCGGTCTCAATCCCCCGCCCACGGAATCGGACTGCGCCTGAGTTTGGGGAACTCAGACGGGATGTACTAAGTCTTATAGAAGAGACAACGAAGCAGGCAAATGATTAATAGGAAATTTGTCCATTTACTAAAGCACATATACCGCTGAGGAGATACGTCCGATGGTCAGAAAGCCCAACTGCATGTACAGGAAACTCGCAAAGAAGGCCTATACCCGTAAGGAATATATGGGTGGTGTCCCCGGAATCAAGGTTGTCCAGTTCGATATGGGTAACCTGACCGCCGAGTTTCCTATGGAAGTCCACCTTGTTGTGGATGAGAGCTGCCAGATCCGCCACTCGGCACTGGAAGCTGCTCGTATGAGCATTAACAGAAAACTGAACAAGGAGCTTGGACGGAGTAACTACCATCTGAAACTCCGTACCTATCCACACCATGTGCTGCGTGAGAACAAGCAGGCAACGGGCGCAGGTGCAGACCGTGTATCTCAAGGGATGCGAAATGCATTCGGAAAGGCCGTCGGCACTGCAGCCAGAGTCATTCCGGGTCAGAAGATCTACACCTGCTATGCAAACCCTGCAGGGGTGGAGAAGGTCAAGGATGCACTCCGTCACGGGGGTCACAAGCTTCCATCACCAACGCATCTTGAGATTGATCTCAAGTCTGAAATCTGAATACGATAGTATTCTGCCGGCACCAAGCCGGCATGCGTTTTTCTTGTTTTATGTACCTTTTTTCAGTACCCTTCCTGCGATAATGGTTATATGGTGACCGGGAGGATACGTATTCATGTCTTTGCCGGAGGATGACGACCTTTTTGAACGGATTGCATCAGCAACAGCAAAAGCCATCAGCATCGCAGAGATCACCCTGCCCCCTGATGTTTTAAGCCAAATTGTTGCTGCCTCAGAGAGGGAAACAAGTCCGGTAGCCAAACGGGAACTTGCCCATATCCTTGAAAATATCAGACTTGCAGAGGAACGTCA
>JAZDKH010000356.1:0-5149 GCA_043803325.1 Methanobacteriota archaeon
TATACGAAAATATCCGAATATATCGGGAGTGGTCATTTGGAAGAAATGTAATTTTCCGTTCACCTCAACCAACAGATATGAGAAATGATCGTCTTGAAGAGGATTTTTCTAACTTTGGGATGTTTCTAAACCGTCTTTTTAAGGCTCCAAAAGCAAAGGCCGCAGTAATTAATGGATTGCGCGATTTCTATGATACATTTAGCGATATCCATTTTCAGATCGAAGGCGGAACGGTTCAGATTTTTTTTACTGAACAGGAATATTCAATTCCATGCTCCCGGTTATCAGATGGAACCCTCCGTTACCTTTGTCTCCTTGCAATCCTCTGTGATCCAAATCCTCCAAAACTTATCTGCATTGAAGAGCCAGAACTGGGTTTACATCCAGATGTAATTCCAAAACTGGCTGATTTGTTAATTGAGGCTTCAAAACGAACACAACTCATTATAACAACTCATTCTGACATCCTCGTTGATGCTATGTCAGAATTCCCGGAGTCTATACTTGTGTGTGAGAAACATTCTGGCCAGACCGAAATGGTTCACCTTGATCTGACCGAATTATCACGATGGCTCGAAAAATACCGTCTTGGAGAGTTGTGGATGAGTGGTAACATCGGGGGAACACGGTGGTAACGGTTAGGATATTTGTTGAAGGAGGAGGGGATAGCAAAGAGTTAAAATCCCGATGCCGGGAAGGCTTTCGCAAGTTATTGGAAAATTCGGGATTTCAGGGAAGGATGCCTGGGTTTGTGGCATGTGGAGGACGAAATAAAGCCTTTGACATGTTCTGTACCAGCACACTTGGAGATAGAGATCAGATGAGATCCTTTCTGCTGGTTGATAGCGAAGATCCTGTGGAAGGAGAGGATTACTCCCCGGAATCTTCGATTGCATGGATTCATCTGGAAAAAAGAGACAAATGGGATCGGCCCGAAGGTGTTTTAAATTCCCAGGTTTTGCTCATGACAACTTGTATGGAGACATGGATCATGGCTGATCGTGATGCAATACATGCCTTTTTTGGGGGGAATATCAGGGAGGCATCCCTTCTACCCATATATGAATTGGAGAAACGACCACGGGATGAGGTTTTAGAGTCCTTAATCTCTGGTACTGTGAATTGTGGGAGGAATAAAGCGTACCGGAAAGGAAAGCGTTCATTTGAACTTTTAATTCACCTCAACCCAAAGACACTTCAGCAAAATTTACCTCATTTTCAACGATTTATTCAAACTCTTCGGCAAATTAAATAAATTTTTGATGCACTCTTCAGGATTTCTTTGATATAATTCTCAAAAATGTAACTCATTATTAGCGGATCATTCCCACTCAAATTGGGAGTCTACAACAGGGGACCGGGTTGTCCATCCCATCATTTCTGCAATCAACCCGGCAGAGTTCAGGCCAGTAGACCTCTTCAGCCGTGCGTCGTCTTTGGGAGGAGGCAACCCATGTACCGGGAGAAAAACCCGAACCTCCCCGGATGCCCGGTGCCTCCTGTTTCGAGCAGGCACGACAACGGACTTCCTCGACGTTCCGGATGAGGGGGGACGATGTGAACCGGATGGTGAAGATCACCCGACCCGTGTCCGGGAGGTCCCAGGCCGGTAATACCCAGGTTGCCTCATATTCGGACCCGGAGAGCAGGATTCAGATCTGTGAGACATGCTACCAACGGGAGAAGGTCCCGGTCCGCTGGGATACATACGCGGGCTTTGCCCGGTTGGTCGGTGGTCCGGTTCCTTCTGACTGGGTGCGGAAAGGGGTATCAGTCTCCGAATGACCGATCCGGCCTTATCACGGTCAAAAGAGTGTGGGATGAGTCCAATATTCCGATCCACACTCTCTTCTGGATTTGCCAGTAGTGTAATCGTTGTGTGAAGATGATATGGTATTGAATGATGCTACTCAAACAGGGAAAGACGGCCGCTAGAGCGAAACACCACCAGATCTGGTAGGTGGCGTAATACCGGGAGAACCTTATATTTCTTCAGAACAGTTTACCGTTGTTCGTTTCTCTTTCGAATCCGGTTTACTACGGTATCAAAATCGTCATCGGGCTCAAGATATTTCTCGCTCGTGTAGTCACCAGCTCCCTGATCATAGCTATTGACATATCGTATTGCATCCCTAGGGCCGAGTGCTTTAACTAACGCTTCAAAACCTTCATTGCGAATCTGGTTTATTGTTTTAATTTCAGTCATTCTCTTTCTCCATCATCCAGATGACAGGATTTTTGACAGGAGTATTTGTGAGGTCTGGATTTTTCTGTAGGATTCTGATTATTTTGTCATCTGAAGTAATAAATACTGCATTGGCTGACTCAGCACAGGCGAGATGGAGAGCATCAAATGTCCTGATACCCACTTGATTAAATATACGGGCACGAGTGACTATTTTATCATTAAGGCACACATACTCACCAGTAACTAACAGCAGGTTTAAAACCCGATTTCTTTTTTCAGGATCGCTAATCTTACGAATTTCCTCTTTAATAACCTGGCTTGAAACCAACGTGTGTTCATCCCCGCATTGTCCCAGGATGGTATGAACTGCTTCAGATTCGAGGTAGATTTTTTGATTCAGGATCTTGTCAAAGGGCCTGCATAAGCAGCAGACATCGAGATATACCTTCATTTATTGCCTCTTCATCAGTTACTTATCCCCTCTTCAATCAATCCACGGAGATCATCAATGTATCAGTTGTCTTATAGGTAAGGTTTACCAGTCGCCTGATTATTTTTAATCTGTGAAGGGAAATTTCCCGTCCCCTCCTAATATTTCTGTAGGTCATCCAATTATTTGACCTTTCTTACTATCCCAGCTGCAACGGGTGACCGGGTGGGCGAATGCGACCATTAGCAAACTGCTGAACGGGTACAACTCACGGGGGCAGGCTTGACTCCAGGGCTCCTGGAGAAGTGTCCCGCGATCTCATTCCTGGATCGAACCGTGACAACCGGCGAGGAGGGGCACGGGGCCCAGCGACGGAGCAAGGTCTTCACCTGGGACCCGTATCTCTCCGAAATCCGGGCAAAGGGTGGCTCTGTCTGGCTGGAGGGAACCGGAGAGGACAGCGATGGGACCGGTGGAGGGGGAAATCCTCCGGCGGCAGGAGCGGGGAGCAGACCTCACCTGCCGCAGGTTTCTGCAGGTGCAGAAAATGAACCATGCCCGGTGGAGTCACCAAAAGAGAAAGAGACTAAGAATTATTCATATTGTACCTCAGGAGCGGGGGGAGGCGAAGGTATGAAGCAGCCTGATCCGGCAGGAGTATGCACCCGTGATGATGACTGTGGGTGCAGCTCTGCAGAAACCAGGGGAGTGATTTCCCGGGAGAGGACACCGGTACCGGCCGAAGATAGTGAGCGGATCGTTTCCGCTCAAACCGGTGATCTGCAGAATATGAGATCGCCTGCAGCAAGGGACCGGGTAGTTCGGGGTCACGGTATTACCGTTTATTAACCAGGCTGATTTCAAGTCGATGAATGGAAACAGAACACCCGGTTACTGATAGACCTGTGCCCGATGATCAATCAAATTCAGAAACACCTTCTGTTCTGATTCAACGGGTGCAAATATGAGTCGATATTTTCCGGAAATACGAGTAGATTTCTTTCCTTTCAGGGAACCGGACAGCCACCCACCGGTATGAAGCGGATCTTCCTGAAGTTTGATAAGACGCTTTTGGAGTTCAGAAAGAACTTCCTTATTCTGACGTAATGGCCGGAGTGATTCAAGAAATGTCTCCGTTCTTATGAGTTCCCAGGTCATGGGGATTCGAGTTCAGCCAGAAGATCATCAATGCCAGAGATTTTTCTGATCTTTCCATTTCTGATATCCTCATCACTTCTGGCAAGTGCCTGCATGGTAGCCGGGCTTGAAAGAATCTCAATCGTGTCCACAATGGGTTCAAGTTCCTCTTTCGTTACCATATGCTCCTCTATTAAGAGCAGTTTATCATATACTTCCTGAATCGTGACGCTCCCCATAATAATCAAATATATTCTCTCATCCTAAGAGAATTAACCTTCTGATATACAGGTTGAAGTCGCTAAGAGTGATTCTATCCTTGAGTAAAGATAAGGATATCTAACCCAGATTACCTTCATCCGCCGAATTCGGGCTGGTTGACCTCTCCCTTGGTCTGTGGAAGGAGGTCTACTCCATACCGGGAGAAGAGTCAGAAGAAATGGCGGGAGAAAAACCCGAACCTCCCCGGATGCCCGGTGCCTCCTGTTTCCAGCAGGCACGACAACGGACCTCTTCCACATTCCGGATGAGGGGAGACGATGTGAACCGAATGGTGAAGATCCCGTACCCGACCGGGAGGTGCCAGGCCGTTAATACCCGGGTTGCCTCATATTCGGACCCGGAGAGCAGGATTCAGATCTGTGAGACGCGGCTTGCGGGAGAAGGTCACGGTCCGCTGGGATACATAAGTGGGCTTTGCCCGGTTGGTCGGAGATCCGGTTCCTTCTGACAGGAGCGGAATGGAGAACTTATGTCTGAATAGTCCAGGCCCCTGAATTGTTATGGCAGGAAGGTCGAGTAATGTGTCAGGCGTAGGGGTCCCTGTGCCAGGAATCCTGCCTGCTGTGCCGGAAGCGTGATCGATGAGTGAGGGATCGTGAGAATGAAAGAAGCGAATCCGGGCAAAGGCAACAAACCGGTGATGAGTCCCCGGACCAGCCAGGTGGAGTACTACCGGGAGAAACGGGAGTTTATCCGGATAGGAGTTACGCAGAAAACCTCCAAAAAATTACCTGATTATATATTATCGTATATTCCTAACATGCTGGTATACACCGGTCGGGAATTCCCGACCGGTAAAAAAACATGGATGAAGCAATGCAAATGTATGTCCCATTCCCTGGCGGTCGGAGGAGCGATGGTAACCAAACTGACATTATTAAGGTATTGAAGAGACGAATATAATTTATAAACAGGAGGGAGAAAAATGGAGAAATCAGTTTCACCCATGGCAGGGAAAATTAACCTGATAGAGATGACTGCACCCTGCGGTCTTGACTGCTTTAATTGCCCGGGATATCTGGCAAACGATAATGAAGAGATCAGAAAACAGGTATCATCCCGGTTTAAAGCGTATGGGATGCCGGATGACAAAGTTACGTGCGGGGGATGCC
>JAZDKH010000357.1:0-2988 GCA_043803325.1 Methanobacteriota archaeon
TTGAGCACCGCATTCTTGTCCCCCCTGGTATATCCGGCATCGTCAGAGAGATCCATGAAGGTGAGTTCACCATCGAAGAGACGGTTTGTATCCTTGAAGATGGTTCTGAATTATCTCTAATGCATCGGTGGCCGGTCCGAAAAGGGCGACCATATAGGAAGAAACTGGATCCTTCAATTCCTCTCCTTACCGGTCAGCGGATATTTGACAGCCTGTTTCCCCTGGTCAAAGGGGGGACTGCTATGATCCCGGGAGGGTTTGGCACCGGGAAGACAGTGTCAGAACAGACCCTTGCCAAGTGGTCAGATACCCAGGTGGTCGTATATATTGGATGTGGGGAGCGGGGAAACGAGATGACTGATGTACTCACTGAGTTTCCCGAACTGGTTGATCCACGTACCGGATTCCCATTGATAGAGCGGACGATTATGATCGCCAACACCTCTAACATGCCGGTAGCAGCCAGAGAGGCCTCAATTTATACCGGGGTTACGATGGCTGAGTACTATCGTGATATGGGATATGATGTGAGTCTGATGGCAGACTCAACCTCACGGTGGGGTGAGGCACTGCGAGAGGTATCAGGTCGTCTTGAGGAGATGCCGGGAGAAGAGGGGTATCCAGCATATCTTGCCACACGGCTATCGGCATTTTATGAACGGTCTGGCCGGGTGATCTGTAACGGGAGTAAGGGCTGTCAGGGATCGGTTACGATAGTTGGAGCGGTATCTCCACCTGGTGGTGATTTTTCTGAACCTATCACCCAGAATACTCTTCGGATCGCAGGTACATTCTGGGCACTTGATACCAATCTTGCATATCGTCGTCATTTCCCTTCGGTAAACTGGATCAAGAGTTATTCGCTCTATTTAGACAGCGTGGAAGAGTGGTATGCCAAAGAAGTCTCCCGGGACTGGCGGAGTATCCGGGATCAGGCGATGTACCTGCTCCAGAAAGAGGTAGAGCTCCAGGAGATTGTGCAACTTGTTGGTCCTGATGCCCTCCCTGACAGTGAGAAGGTGGTCCTAGAGGTTACCCGGATGATTCGGGAAGATTTCCTGCAACAGAGTGCATATAGCGATACTGATTCGTTCTGCCCTCTTGACAAGCAGTTCTGGATGCTGAAAATTATCCTTTCATTTTATGATGCGGTCAGTGCTGCGATGAAACGAGGAGTCTCTCTCCGCTCTCTCATGAGTATGCCGGTCAGGAATGAGATTGCCAGGATGAAGGAGCAGGATGATCTGCAGAAGATCCGGGGTATTCATGTGACTATTGCGGAGCAGGCAGAGGCATTGGAGGTGAAAGCATGCAGCGCTCGCTGAGTACTACTGAGTATCAGACCGTCAATTATGTGTCCGGTCCACTCATCTTTGTTAATCGACCAAAAAATGTGTCATTTGGGGAGACAGCGAAGATCACACTTCCGGGTGGCGAAGAGAGAACCGGGCAGATCCTGGATATCTCCGGAGAGATGGCAATCGTGCAGGTATATGAGGGGACAAGTGGGATTGACAGTTTCCACACCAAGGTTCAGTTCACCGGTGAATCTCCTCATATTGATGTCTCTCTTGGAATGCTTGGACGGATTCTGAACGGGGTAGGGAAACCTCGTGACGGGGGACCTGATATCATTCCACAAGCTCATCTTGATATCGCCGGGATGCCGATAAATCCGTACTCCCGTGACAAACCTGCAGAATTTATCCAGACCGGAATATCTGCGATAGATGCCCTGAATACCCTGGTCAGAGGGCAAAAACTCCCCATCTTCTCTGGTGCCGGACTCCCGGCAAACAAATTAGCTGCTCAGATTGCACGACAGGCTAAGGTTCTTGGTGAGGGAGAAAAATTCGCGGTTGTGTTTGCCGCAATGGGGATTACGTACAAGGAAGCATCGTTCTTTATGAAGGATTTTGAGGAGAGTGGTGCCCTGCAGCGGGTGGTTTTTTTCCTCAATCTGGCAGATGATCCGACGATTGAGCGGATCGCAACTCCCCGGTGTGCCCTGACCGTTGCTGAGTATCTTGCTTATACCCATGATCTGCAGGTACTTGTGATTCTTACCGATATGACCAATTATTGCGATGCTCTCAGGGAGATATCTACTGCCCGTGAGGAGATTCCGGGACGACGGGGGTATCCCGGATACATGTACACCGATCTCGCCACCATATACGAACGTGCTGGTCGTATAAAGGGGAGAAAGGGTTCAATCACGCAGATTCCTATCCTGACGATGCCTGATGATGATATCACTCATCCGGTTCCTGATCTGACTGGATACATCACAGAAGGACAGATTGTTCTCTCTCGTGATATGTTTAGAAGAGGGATTAATCCCCCGATCGATGCTCTTCCCTGTCTTTCCCGGCTGATGAACCTTGGTCTCGGTCCTGGAAAGACGAGGGAAGACCACCGGAATGTTGCAGATCAGCTCTATGCCTCCTATGCATATGGGAGGGATCTCCGCAGACTGGTAGCTATCGTCGGAGAAGAGGCTCTAACCGAGCTTGATCAGAGGTATCTCCATTTCGCTGATCTTATTGAGAAGAAGTTCATCGGTCAGGGTGATGTAAACCGGAGTATCGAAGAGACCTTTGATCTCGCGTGGGAACTCTTTGCAATGCTGCCTGAAGAAGAGCTGAAACGGATCAAATTGGACTATATCAAAAAGTATCATCCAGCCAGTCGAAAGAAGGAATAAAAATGGAGCAGGTACACCCGACCCGGATGGAGCTCATCAAAAAGCGATCTCAGATCGCTCTCGCTGAGCAGGGACGGGATCTTCTGAAAGAGAAGATGGAGGCTCTGATACAGGAATTTTTCCGAATCATGGTCACTTTCACCAAATCACGAGAAGAACTTGAAGCCGTTTCTGCTGATGCTGAAAGGTCTCTCCTGATTGCCCAGGCAGTTGATGATCCAGTCACCCTTAAATCTGCTTCTTTTGCTACGAAACGTCAACTAACCGTTGATATTACCGGG
>JAZDKH010000358.1:0-2149 GCA_043803325.1 Methanobacteriota archaeon
AATTTTCCTGAAACAATTATTTCAAATTGTTTGAAAATTGTTCTAAATGGAATATAATTTCTGATTTATTACTATCCAATGGTTTGGATGCGCCGGTAACCGGAGTGGTGCAGCACTATAATGTTCTCACCAGATATGGGAAGTTCTCACTGTCCCGACCATAAAGAAGTGATGTAAGTGTAGACAGTTATGTCATCTTTTAAGAATAATACCCAGTTTCATTCAGTCTTTTCCGTTTGATCAATTCACCAGATTGATGATAATAGAATCCGTGGATATGGACTCGCTCAAAGCGTTGACGCTCTGTGCATTGACCCCATATATCGCTTAGGGTATAGCAGATAATTGGGAAAGTAAACTATGAATATTTCAGCACCCAGTCTTCAAAGATACAGTTAGATATCCATACAAAACAGAGCCAATATCATGATCTCTGTCTCTTATTCCCCTGATATGGGCAGGAGATTATAGGGTTAACACATATCCTGTAGTACCTATAAATCGGATAGTCTACCAAAGGTTGCTCAAATGCTATATCTTTGGAAACGTGACAACCTTCAATTCTTTTTGAGATCAATTATTGTTCATGGGACTCAACATCAAGAGTTTTTTTTCGGTAGCAGGTATTCTATTATTTATCATCTGTTCTGCATCAGGGACCGCCCCATCTGTAGATAATAATTCAGACATTAAAATCGGAGCGATATATAATTTAGAAGGATCGCAAGCTTCTCTAGATGTGCCTTCTTCTCAGGGTGCATTACTTGCAGGTGAACTCTTTAACCAAAAGAGGCAGGATAGAAAAGTAGACATCATAGTAAAGGACGGAAAAAGTAACCTTAGTCTTATAGCCCCGATAACTCAGGATTTGATAAATTCATCCCACTGTCAGGTTTTAATCGGCCTGTCTGACTCTGATATGCTCACGCCCGCTGCAGAGATTGCAGCGGCAAATAAGATTCCATTCCTAAGTTCCGGGGCAACATCACCGAAGATACCTGATGTAGTAAAAGATTATCTATATCTTGCCTGCTTTGGAGATAATGCACAAGCTGCTGTAGCAGCAGAGTATGCAGTGCACAACCTGACAGCACATACTGCGGCAATTTATTATGATGGAACAATGAATTACACAACCCTCCTTGGTAGTTATTTTAAATCACGATTCGTAGCACTCGGCGGAGAAGTAACTCAATACTCTGCCATTTCATCCGGGGTTAAGGACATCAGTAAAGAAATTGAGATTCTCAAAGAGAAAAATATTCCAGACATCATATTTCTAGCAGTAGGTCCTGATGATGCACCCAGTGCTGTACGATTAATAAGAGAATCTGGAATCCAAGTACCCATATTTGGTGGTGACTCCTATGACACGAAAAATCTCTCTATTGCAGCGAATCTCTCAGGAGGCGGAGTTTATTACACAACTCATGCCTACTTTGGAGGAGAGAATCAAATCCCTGAGGTAAAGACCTTTATTGAGGCATACAAACAAAAATATGGTACAGTACCTGATGCTTTTGCCGGTTTAGGTTATGATGCGGTCAATATTGTGCTTACAGCAATTGATCTCATAAAGGATGATAGTAATATTCGAGAGGGATTTCCTCTAATAAATCAATATCAGGGAGTTACGGGTCTTTTTACTTATACCAACTCCTCTCCAATTCCGGAAAAATCTGTTACTTTAATGCAGGCAGGAGATATAATTCCGGTAAGAATTGGAGACTTTATACCTGAAAAATCCCCGACTCCATAATAGTGGTTACGAAAATTATAGAAATGATTCACAAAGGGGTTTCTAATACCTCGCCATTATCAACGACGAGGTTGAGTGGAAAGGTCCATATTGTATATTCTACCTGGTGAAGAGGATTGACCATTACTCCAGACCGGTCGGGATTTATAGAAATAGATTACCAGGAAATATGTTCATCCTGGAAATTATACCAAGTATCATTAACGGTACTCAAAACTTCTGATATCTCTTTATCAGTCCATGGTTCAAGATCAATCAATTTTTTCTCATACACTGAATACAACGCACTCCGGATCGGTACCATGCCCAGAATTTCAGCAGCCCTACGGTAGATCTCAAGCTGGAAGCGATATGATTCATTATGTGCCAGATCTTCAGCAGTACCATGTT
>JAZDKH010000359.1:0-2125 GCA_043803325.1 Methanobacteriota archaeon
GTCGAATTCCACGGGATTAAAATCATTACATCAACTTCAGAAATTGCGCCCGGCTCAAAGATATCTGACCTCGGAGAGGATACGGCCCCTCAGCCGTGGTTTGATTCCCTCAACATCCACCAGGTCAACCCGTGCATGTAAGATATCTGATAATAACTCTTCAATCTCCATGAACCTGAATAATCCCGGAGGATCAGAGAACTCGACCAGGATATCGATGTCACTCTCATTAGTCCGGGTTCCCTTGATTACTGATCCAAATATCCCGATGCGGGTGATCTGATACTCTTCAGCACGTCTAGGTTTGAGTGATTTGAAGGATGGAAATTATGGATTCACTGGTGGAGGATGGCATACCATCTCCCTCGAAAAGAATACATCAGTTCACCGGCGTTTACGTGAGGAACCATTAATTCAGGACCTCCCAATGTCCCCCTTTCGCCGGTCCGACTCTTTGTATCTTTCCACTCTTTTTCAGGATTGCGATCTGCTTTTCTATCGCTCGTGGTGTCAGATCGAGTCTTTTTGCAATATCTTTGGCTGATAGATCGGATTCGGCCCGCATGAGGGCAATGATCTTCTCCGAACTTTTCTCCGAACCTTTCTCCGAACTTTCTTCTCCATCGCCCGGCTTCTCCGAACCCTCCCGTTCTTTCCGGTGAATTATTGCCGTGAACAGGCTTCCTTCCCGGTCATCAGTAAAGTCTATGGCAGGCCAGTCTTCAAGAGCCCGCTTGATGCCAGAGCCAAGTCCCCGGTACGGAAGAAGCCCTTTGGCGATGAAGGAGACCAGAATCGGATTTCGTATATTGGAATTTCCTTTCCTGATCTTTTCAACGGTCAGGTTGTTTGGCAGTGTTCCCGGACTGATGATCTCGATCCGATTGTCGAAGATGAATATGCGGATCGGTGCACTAATTAGATAATCCCGATGCATTAGGGCATTGACCAGGAGCTCTTCAAAAACTCCCTCCGGTATTTCTGGTTTTCCCGGGGCATTGACACTCCTTCCTGCCTGAACCTTGTACAGGTTCCGCATGATAAATGCCATGGCATCATCAAATATCCGTGTAAGCGGGCCTGAAAAATCTTCCGTGTCAACGTACTCGCTGACATGAATCGCATTCCCCGGATACCGAACCGCTTTGACAATGAACTGGGGTTTGATCCATTCTGGTCGTTCGGTGAAGAGGAGGACACCCGCAAGATTCAGCTTCCCTTCTTCAGTAGCCAGATTCATGTTCTGGAGCAGTGTCTGGAGATCGTCTGGTGTTTCAGGGAAGGGAATATCATACGCAGCTTTAAGAAAATCACGAAACCGGAGTCTGTCGAGCTTATCGGGCCCGGCCTTTGTGGGAAGTTCATCTGTATGGAACTGATCCACACTCTGAAACAGGCGACAGAGTTCTTCCCGTGAATTAATTTTCCGCTTATCTGCCCCGGTTTTCAGCCAGATTACTCCATTCCGATCAAAGTATGGTTTATCCTGTCCTTTGGGTATGGTGAGAACGATGACCACCCGACCGTCCCCGATTGCGATATTTTCGGTTTTTACGGTGAGGGGGCTTTTGATATGTTGAGAAGCCCCGTTACTGATAATCTGATTAATTCGAGATACATCAGCACTGGTGAGTCCGGGGATTGAACCGTCATCGGCTACGCCCAGAAAAATAGTGCCCCCTTCAGCGTTGGCAAAGGCCGCCATCTCTGCTGCCAGTGAATCTACGTTTGTGATATTCTGTTTGAACTGGCGGTGGCTGTCTTCTCCGAGAGCTATTTGGGAGAGGAGGTCATCAAAAATCATTAAGGATATTCACCTGGTTACACCGATCATGATGCTCAGTAGGTATCTGATATCATAGTATAGAGCGGTTTTCTCATAAAGACACAACGAAATCTGATCCAGGATCAAAAAAAGAAGGTGAAAACCAATCATCCCCGAATGGGATTGGTTACACTCTGCCCGTCATCGCCGATAACCGACTCAGATGATCCAGTGACGAAGCGATCAATCCCATCGGATTCTCGACCTCCCCCTCTTCATCCACCGCGACCAGGTGTCCCACAACCTCACTGGCAAATACCACCGATGCTGAAGCGAGTTCCACATATCGACGGTACATGA
>JAZDKH010000360.1:0-2937 GCA_043803325.1 Methanobacteriota archaeon
AGATCTCCTATTTCACACCCTCCTTGCTCTGAAAGCCGCAGGAGTGGATCCATCTGCGGTGTATGCCGAACTTGAATCACGCAGAAAACCTTCATAATTTTCGACTTGTCTCAGTTGTAAAGAGATCTGGATTTGCGAGGATTCGAAACAGTCCTGCCCGAAGACCTGCATCAAGCCATCCATATCCATAACTCAATCGACCCAGTGCCGCAGCATACACTATATCTATTTGATGATGGCTCTTAGCCTGAATGTACATATCCTCAGATTTTCTGAGAATTAATAGCGCTGCATTATGATATGGACTCCCGGATTCAGGTGCTGGTTCTATCGAACTGATAGCATCCTTCAGCATCCGTTCATAACGGAGAGTTTTCTCTTTTAGTCGTTCATATTGTTCTACGGGAATCCAGGAATCATCAGGTAAATACAGACAAGGGGTATTGCCGAGAAAATATCCTAAAAAAATCCCGGCATCTAACCATCCATGGGCATAGGTACGTGATGCATACTCATTCACCAGATCATTTCGATCCCGAAATGCAGCAGCATCAGAAATATAGGACGATATCATCTCATCAAACTCAGTAACGACGAACCCGGCAGGTGTATCATCCGGAATGGAAGAAATGATGGATTGGTATGCATGGGTGAGAGATTCAGAGTACAACCTATCTTCTCTCTCGCCCTTCATAAATTCGCAAAAGTATGAAGATATTCCTCTTCTACCGGATGTAGGGAGGCAGGAACCACTAGGATATGAAGAGGTGGACCAAAATCAAAATGTTTCATCTTCTCTGCTGTTCCTGCACAAACAACAGGTTCAGGGGATCCTGCTCGCGCTATTCCAACGTAGAGTGGTATTGTAGCATTATCTTCCTGAGCTATCTTCTCCAGGATCTCAATTGCCTCTCCAATCCGCATATAGCGATTTTCCTGAATATCCAGATAGACGATCGTATGCAATCCAGATGCAAGATTTTTCGAGATAGTCTCAAAAGGAGTTTTTGGAAACCAGTTTTTTGCCGGATAGGGGACTGAACAGGATTTACCGAACCGATAATTTTGCAGACCTGAAAGACCACTTACCGCGCTTGATATGGATGCTCCATGAATTATTCGTGTTGTAATTCCTCTTTCAGCAGCACGAATCCGAATATCTGCATGGGTGGTAGAAACCATAGGATCCCCCCCTGTCAAAAAAACTACATTCGAGTTTCGGGATTTTTCTAATATTGATTCTGGATGCTGTTCTACCTCATCGCGCATAAGTATCTGTACCGGCTTTTCATACCGCTCCTGCATAGCGGCATGATCCGTCCCCATCATTCGGGATGTGTAGGCTTCGAGATATACATAATCAGCATTTTGTATTGCCTGGAGGCCTTTTAACGAGATATCATCGAGATCATAGAGACCAAGGCCAACGAATGTAAGCATAATTATCAAAAAGAGATAAATGACATTAGGATGTTAAAGTCAGAACTCCGTCTTCTATCTGAAACTGGCGCCAGTTCATAGAAATACCCATTGTTCCCTGAATACGTAGTGCGGGACCAGCCTCATCATTGCGAATCTCGACCACTACATTCATCAATTGTTTGACGATGGCAACGGTCTTTTGATCAAAGGTTTCACTGTTAATTAGGAAAATCCCAATAGATCCCATCTTTTTAAGTTTAGACGATACTACGTGGAGAAACTGATAGATAACATCTACCTTACGAAACATCAGCATTGAGGTGAGTGAGAGCACACAGTACCTTATGGGGGTGGGGAAGAGTTGGTTTGGGTCATCAGTGAACTCTCCTTTCATAATTTCTTCAGTGAGTTGTGAAAATCTGATATCCATCCCGGTCAGATCGTTTGGACTCCCTACATACTTGACCCTATGACTATCGGTAGTAAGGGCGCTAGAACTTCTGGTAATGGCATCAATAATACCGATATAATTTGTATCAAATCCATTCCCTTTAAAAAAATCAAGGAGATCCGTCGTCTGATTTTCAGTAGTCAGCACAATCATATACTCCCCTTTTTTCGGTTTCGCAAGATATGAGGCCACCTGCTCGCCATTTGAAAATGAGGGCGCAAGTATGAGTACATTTGTGCCTGGGTTCAGACCGCCGGTTTTCTGGTCTATTGGTTCGATACCGGTCAGGTATTTGTACATCAATCTATTAAACAGTAGATCTTAAGTTATATTAACCTCATTATGTTGGATGCATTTTTTAGATCAATATAATCGAATCCTTTTATAGTACTTAAAAAAAACTAATACGGCTGATTTGATGCTGATATCAGAAGAATAGATCTGATCTGATATTGAGTCATCCAACTGATTCCGATAATTTCACTGATATTTTGGAGAAGGAAAAAATGCTCTACAGGTTTTACGAATGGCGCATCGCACGACACCTGGAGAGTATTCCCCGATATCTCTGTTTTATGATCTCTGATGAAGAGATGTGCAGAGCTCCCGAAAAAATCACCCAGGTGGTAGAATG
Organism: Methanobacteriota archaeon; assembly: GCA_043803325.1. Taxonomy (GTDB): domain Archaea; phylum Halobacteriota; class Methanomicrobia; order Methanomicrobiales; family Methanospirillaceae; genus Methanospirillum. Next base: position 2,508 of record JAZDKH010000360.1, read on the forward strand.
GTGTATTGAAATATCAGAGGATGTAACACGACATTATCCTGATAGTGAAGGATTAGCAAGTATCACCTTTCATATCAGTACCCATGACCCTGATCATATCCCTGCATACCTGCCTGAAATAAGAATGATTGCACGAAAAGCACACCTTATACTCCATTATGGAAAACAGACGGAAGATATTGGGAATGGTATTCCTGTGGCGGTTGCAGTTGGAAAATCGGGTCGCGGTGAGATAATTGACGCGATCCGTCTTATGGCAGAGAAATCAGTTCACCCTGATGACGTTGATGAGCGGAAGATTGAACAATACCTTACCTTTCAGCATACTCCTGATTTTGTGATTAAGACAGGTGGCTCACATCTTGTAGATTTTCTCATCTGGCAATCGGTCTACTCAGAACTGTTCTTTTTGGATCTGAACTGGGAAGAA
>JAZDKH010000361.1:0-4702 GCA_043803325.1 Methanobacteriota archaeon
GGTATACTCCCTTTCCAGAAACGTCTTGCATAGTGAAGAAGGTCAATATGCGGAAGTTCCGGGAGGGGATCAAATCCGTAGTAGGCACACCGTTCTTGCAGGTATGGCCAGTCAAAACTTCTCCCATTATAACTGACGAGAGCGGTTGCCCCTTCCAGCAGATCCCTGACTGCACAGAGGGCTGCTGGTTCCTCTGCAATATCTCTGAGTAGTATCTGATGTATATTCAGACCATCAGTACCAGGACAACCAACACCAAAGAGGATCACTGGTCTGCCAAATATACCAAGGGTTTCGAGGTCGATGAACCTGAGGCCGGCAGGGTCAAACCCTTCAGATGCAATAAGGCCGAGTGGGTGGGATGGGCCGAGTCTTTTCCGAATTAAATATCCTGCACCCGCAGGTCCGGAGTCGAGGACAGAAAGTACATGTTCTACTCCGTTTATGTATCTCCGATGATAACGAAGGTCGGAGATGGTGTTGCATCCACGCTCTCTCATCATTTGGGCTTTCTTTGTCCCGATCCCCCGCACAAGTCTCATCTCCTGTGTCAGGATCGGGTCCCCTGGAAGTGGTCCAACAAGATGAGTCGGCTCTGTACTATGTACGCAGTAACATTCGCCTTCATCGGTCATCAGGGAGGTTCCAGGTATCGCATCTTCTATCGCTACACCAGAGTACCTGGTGCAGAGTTCCCGAAGGTACCTGCCGAACTGCTCAAATGAGGACTCTCCAATTGCGGAGTGGTGCATTCCCATTCGGAAGATGTTGTCATGTGGTACGACCGTGTAGTCTGGCGAGGCTGCAATCCGCGACTGCCACCGCTGGCTGACCGATATAAGGTCTGCTCCCTGCATCTCTGGAGTAGTTCATCTGCCCGGTATATAAATTGTGAAGGGCACAGGGTGAAAGTGAAAAAAGAGGGATTCAATTTTTTTTACACGGCTCTTTTGCCTGTATTCCGGTAATTGCAGCAAATCCTACCTCGTACGCAACCCGGAGGATATCAGGATTTCCAGCAACCCCATGAGATCCATCCATGTCTTTTGCCAGAATGTCTGCGCAGTATGAAAAACCGAAAATGTTGAAGAATGCCCGCATCATAGGAAATGCAGTGGTGAAAACATCGTCCCTGTCCATTCCTGCAGTTGACAGAAAATATCCACGGTGGAGGATTTTTTTATCCGGGGGGAGAGGGTCAGTCATGAGTTTGAGATGACGGACCCAGAGATAGTGCGCCCGATCGATGAATCCTTTCAGTTCTGTGGTAATTCCCATCGTGTAGATCGGTGAGGAGATTACGATGCAGTCTGCATCAAGTAATTTCCTGAATGTCTGAGGGATATCATCATCCAAAATACATTCTCCATTTTTATGGCAGGCATTACACCCTTTGCATGATGAATAATTGAGTCTGGTGAGAACGATTTTATCAACGGCTCCTCCTGCATCTGCTGCTCCCCTGAGAAAGGTATCAAGTAGAATTTCCGTATTTCCATGCCTTCGCGGGCTGCCGAGCACCCCTATGACGGTGAGTGGCTCTGTCATGTCTGCAGACGTTCCCGAAGCGTTGCAATGATCTCCTGGCTTATCCTGATAGCATCACCCTGGATTGAGGGGTGGCTGAACACGGCGCCCTTCTCATCAACTCCATTCCTCATCAGATATGATATGTCCTTATCTCTGACTTCAATCACATGAAAGAAGCATTTTACTACGGGAATAGCAGCATCAAAGACATAGTCCCAGTTCTGACCTGCAGTTGAAATGAACAGACCCAGTCGCTTTCCCTTACGTTCGGGTGGAACGATCGGGAGTTTGAGTACATATTTTCGTGATCTGAAGACCTGCGTCCGGTCAATAAGTGCCTTCGCCTGAGAGCAGATACTCATGCAGTAGATAGGAGCAGAGAGAATGATACAGTCAGCTTCAATTATTTGATCATGCAGTTGATCCATTCCATCACGGATGACGCACTTGTTGAGCTTCTCACAGGCATTACATCCTTTGCATGGGTTGATATTAGCCTCACTCAGGGTCACTTTCTGAACTTTGACGTGTGGATCAGCTATCATTGAAGAAATGACCCAGTCAAGGATCTGTTCGGAATTTCCATGTCTTCGGGGACTGCCGGAAATAGCAAGAACCCTGATACCCATGGGGCAATGTTGGTGTTGGTCAGATAAAAAAAGAGAGGTTTAGATCTTTTTGAAGCACAGGTAGAAATCTTTGCATTCATACCCTTCGGTCATCCGCTTTTCTGCCTCAGCGACCGTCTTTGGTGGTGGCACTACTACTTTATCTCCCGGATGCCAGTTGGCAGGGGTAGCAACACCTTCTCTGTCTGTCGTCTGAAGAGCGGTTACCAGTCTGATAAGCTCAGGAATTGATCTCCCGTTACTCAGGGGATAGTAGATCATAGCCCTGAGAATACCCTTGTCATCGATGAAGAAGACCGTTCTGACTGTTGCTGTACTGCTCTGGCTCGGATGAACCATCCCATAGAGGGTAGCAACTGCCATGTCAAGATCAGCAATAACCGGGAAAGGAATATCTACTCCCATCTTTTCTTTAATATTTCGAATCCAGGCAATATGTGAATGGACGCTGTCTATAGAAAGCCCGAGTAACTGAGTATTTAAGGCTTTGAACTCTTCATTCGCATTTGCCAGGGCAACAAATTCTGTCGTGCATACCGGAGTGAAATCAGCCGGATGAGAGAACATGATAACCCATTTTCCCTGCAGATCTGAAAGTGTTATCGGACCCTGGGTTGTTTCTGCTTCAAAATCCGGGGCAGGGGCACCGAGGATAGGAAGGCTGATGCAGTCACATTCGTAGTCTTCGCCGCACATCATGTTACATAACCTCTTCTTCAATAACCTTGCCGTTTACATACGCTGGCATTCCAGCAAGCAGATAGGCGACTCTGAGCGCTTCCTCGACTTCATCTTTGGTCACACCCAGGTGTTTAGCGCCGGCCATCTGAGCCTTAATCGCGTGCTGATCCCTCATGGAGGCAGCAATTGCGATAGCGATCAGTTTTTTAGTTTTGCATGAGAGTGCCCCGTCTTCCCAGATATACTGGTCGAGTCTGAGGATCATCTCATGAATTTCAGGATCAGTCTCAGCCAGTTTTTTAAAAATTCTTGGCACTTTACCGATCTTCTTCTCGAGATCATCCATACCTGATGTCATAGGCTACTCTTGGATGACCATCGGCTCACCGCAGCAGATCAGTTCTCCGCCACCGACTTCAAGGACCTTCACAATATTGCCACAGATCTCACATTCAAAGACCTGTCCTTCCGCTGATACATTTACCATCTATATACCTCCGCATCTGGGGTTTTCTTCAGGCGATTCATGGACCCCTGCTGGGACAGGTTCGAAGAGCCGGTTATGAGCGCTTCGGGGGGTGAATCGCGTCTTCAGGAGTCTTTACGTCATCCCGAATGTGGGTGATCGGGAAGCAATCGTACATTTCACAGGCGCAAGCCGGGCAATGCCGGAGATCCTGTTCTGAATCGGTCATCTCGTATGATTTTCCGCAATCAACACAGACGTATTTTCCGGGGCCGACCTTTTCTCCCGCCTTTACCCGTTTCTGTTCACTCATGGTTTTCACCATATCTATACTCATCATGATGGCTATTTAATGATTCGGAAATAATCGAAGAGGTATTCTCCCTTTTATTCCGGGTTCCGACTATTTGATCTGGTTTTACTCCCTCGGTATGAGATGATCGAAACGTACTTGTTTCGATATGGCTGATTATCAGAGTATGAAACCGCAGATCATCGCGCTGCTGGGTAGCCCGCTTCCTGAGGGAAATACTGCGAAAATGCTGAAAAAATCTATATTGGGGGCAGAAGATGCGGGATGTGATGTCAGGGTGATACATGTCCCTGACCTTGAATTCTCTTCTTGTCGGGAGTTTTACTTCTGCCGTGAGAATGCGACATGCATGATGGAGGATGATGTCAGCGGTCTTTATCCTGTTTTGAGGGATATGGATAGCCTGATCATTGCGACTCCCGTAATGACCATGGGGATACCAGGTCACCTTAAATCATTTATGGACCGGTTTCAGGTTTTTTACTGCGCAAAGTATGAGCGGAAGAGTCGTCTTGTGTCAAAAGAGAAACTATCTGTCAGGAGGACTCTTCTGCTCTCAATATCCGGGATGAATCTTCCAAATAATTTTGATGGGGTAAAAATTTCTACAGAAGCGTTCTGTGACATCATCGACTGCCGCTATGATGATGAACTGCTGATCCGCGATATGGATCATAAAGTTGATCTGGATCGGTTTCCTGATCTCATGAATGAAGCATATCAGAAAGGATTCCGACTGGGGGGGCTCATTACCGGAGCATTTCAGGCGTGAAACGGCTCTCTTTACTCTGTTTAAATATATCCGGATTCCCGAAGAGATAGAATTCCATTCTTTGAGACGATGACATGGTCAACGACGTTAATCCCGAGTATCTCTCCGGCACTGACGAGCTGGCTGGTAATCTGAATATCCTGACTGCTTGGTTCAAGATTTCCTGAAGGATGATTGTGAACACAGACGATTGCAGCTGCCCGGTCTGCGATGGCATCGGCAAAAACTTCCCTGGGATGAATAAGGCTGTGATTGAGAAGCCCCATGGTAACAGTTCGGGATTTGATCACTTCTGACGCCCCATTGAGGGT
>JAZDKH010000362.1:0-5667 GCA_043803325.1 Methanobacteriota archaeon
CACTGGCACATTTTCATCGTAGTGGTCTTTCCTGCTCCATTTGGGCCGAGAAATCCGAAGAGTTCTCCCTTCTTTACAGAGAAAGTGATCCCATCGACTGCGGTTAGAGGTCCATACCGTTTACGCAGATCTGTTGCCTGAATTATCGCAGTAATAATTATTCACCTGTACCTTCATTGGGAGAAATTATTGGCTTGTATTTTTGAATAAAAATCGTTCAGATTACTTATTGCGCACTTTTCCAAATGGCAAGAATGAATTCCATTGCGATAAGGACAATGATTACCCATTCAAGAAAATTTGAATGTTGTATCCTGACTTCTTCAGAAAGCATCGAATAATTTTTATGAATAACCTCGATCTTTCTATCGACACCCTCACTCCATTGACTACTTCGCATCACTTTGAGAACGGTAGCGTATGCCTTGGCATAATATACATCTTCGGTAACTTTGATCAGGTTATTGATCTTCTCGGTTATCTCGGAAATTTCTGCATACGATTCCATCAATTGTGCCATAATAGCATGATATTTCCCCATCTTCCGGAATTGTGCCATCTTATCAGCCTGCTCAATGTCATCATACATCTTGACCATCTGACGCGTCAGAACCCGATCATAATATCTGAGTTCTAAAACCTGCACGCTTGCAAATTCTATCAGATCGATGAGGTCTGTGGGGTTTTCAGGATTACAAAGCAATGCTGAGTCCCATGAGAGGATTGCTACATCATCGGTAGTATAACTCAATGTGTTTTTCAAAATCTCTTCATGAATCTGAGGTGAAAAATTGATCCTCTCTCCACTCAGCAGGACAGCCGGGTCGATCGTCTTATCGATCTGATCCGTGACATAGATGGTATAATCTTCATAGAAATCGGATTCAATTGAGAGACCAGACATATACGGGCTCAGTATCTCCCCTATGTTTTTTAGATAGGTATGAAACAGATCTTTTAGACATTCCTGACCAGCAAAGAGAAGTGCTGTCTCTACTAACGATGAGGATGGAGCTAAGGGATCTTCAAAGGCAAAACAGATGCTTATTGCTCCAATGTCGTACACTCTTGCGATGACATCAAGGTTAAAGACCGTTCCTTCCCGCTCGACACTTACCGCATGCATCTTGAGCATGAGCGGTGGGTCCTCCATAATTATTGATTTTGGGTTGACCCGCAGAAAACTGGCTCTAGCAGTAAAGTAGCTTCTGGCTAGCTCACGTTCGAGTAGGTCCAGATCTATCACGCGCCCGGTATCAAATATCCGGTAAAACCGGAGTGAAATCACGTCTCTCCTCTCTCCTTCAGGGATCCTATCTCACAGGAGATCCCTTCCTATATGCCATTATGTTGTCAATGCAGATACTGACATCGGTCAAAACCCTAAAATTCCCTGATAAACGGGTACCATAGACAGAACATATCTTAAAAACCAAACTCTTTCATAATAACTTCAGGGTTGCAGGTGATATAAGATGCATTTTGAGAGACATATTTCAGGGAAATCAGGCCTTCCACCTGGCACTCCGATCTATATTGGAGATTCACCTCCAGAAGAGACGATCATTTCGGCAGTAACCTATTCTGATAAAGAGGTTCTTGTGTATGATACTGTTCACCCGGATGATATCAAATTACTACTCATCCCGGAAACGAACGCATGGATACGGATAACCGGGCTCCATGATATCAATCGAATCGAACAGACTCTCACTTATCTTGACGTACATCCACTTGTTATCGAGGATATTCTCAACACCAAAGGCCGCTCAAAGGTTGAAGAGTTTGATGAGTATCTCTTCATTGTTCTGAGTCGGTTTTGTTCACGGGATGGAGATATTCGCGAAGAACAGGTCAGTCTTATCCTCACGGACCAAATTGTTATCAGTTGTACTGAGACTCAGGAATCATTTAGTAATGTTCAGGAACGAATCAGGCATGCAAAAGGAAGATTCAGACAGAATGGGGTGGACTACCTTGCATATACTATTATTGATACTATCGTGGATGGATACTTTTCGGTTCTTGAAGAACTGGAGGAACGAATTGAAGATCTAGAGGATGAGATCATCAATAATCCCTCAGTGCAGACCATTACTTCGGTGCAGATCTTCAGGCACGACCTCGTCTGGTTCAGAAGACGGATCTGGTCACTCCGAGAACTCATCACCCGACTTGAACGGACTGATTCTCTCTATATTCACGATTCAACTCATGTCTATCTTCGTGATGTCTATGATCATTCTCTTAAAATTGCAGAAGATGTAGATGTCTATCGTGAGATGGCTGAAGGACTTCTTGAGATATATCTCTCTAATATTTCCAATAACACCAATCAGATCATGAAGATGCTCACCATCATCGCTACCATCTTTATTCCTCTCACCTTCATTGCCGGAGTATATGGGATGAACTTTGAATACATGCCTGAACTGACTAGTCCGTACGGTTATCCCGGAATTTTGATTGGAATGGCGGTGGTAGGAGGGCTAATGATGGTATACTTCAGAAATAAAGGATGGTTATAACTCAGATTCTCCCTTCAACTGACTTCTATGGCTTCCCTGGATCGCTTTGATGAAGATCCGTGTGGTCCTGTTACTGTAAGACTGACGGTATAGGCACCTGGTTTCTGATAAGTGTATATCGGGTCTTTTGTATCAGCAAATTCTCCGTCACCAAATGACCATACCCATTGTGTTATCTCTCCGACTGAAGTATCCTGAAACGCTACTTTCAAAGGAGCAGTCCCGGTCATTTCTGAAACGGTAAAATTCGCGATTGGTTTAATTGATTGAGTCGCTGGTATACTATTTGAGTTGTTAATCCCGGTACCCTGCTTGCTGGTATCTCTCTGTAATGGCTCAGTTTCTATCTGATTCTCTGGAGAAGATACGCGGATGATCAGCTCACTTGTACTCTGACCTTCAGCTCCGTCAACCTGAAGCCTTATTTTGTATGTTCCCGGGTTCTGATAAATGTGGGTTGGATTCTTATCAGTGGAATTCATCCCATCTCCGAGATCCCAGTTCCAGCTGGATACTGTCCCTGATGACATATCAAGGAATTTTACTGGAAGTGGTGCGGAGCCTTTCAGCGGCTCTGCATAGATTGCGGCAGATGGAGGAGATTTTGGTGCAGATACCGTAATATATCCTCTACGAATGGCTGAATCTTTCCCACCTGGACCTTCGACCGTCTGGCTTACGCTATATACTCCCGGTCGGTTGTAGGTATTCACCGGATCTCTCTCGGATGAGATGTTTCCATCTCCAAGATCCCAAATCCATCCGGTGACTACTCCTGATGCCATATCCTGAAATGTCACAACAAGAGGAGCCTGCCCGGTTCGACTATCTGCTTTAAACCTTGCAACTGGAGGAGCAGGCTTTTCCTTTACGACAATAAGGTTATTCTTTTCTTCATCAGCGGAACCTGACTGCCCTGATACTTTAAGTCCTACTGAATAAGTTCCGGGTGAAGCGTATAGATGCTGTGGATTCTTCTCGGTGGAGGTTGTCCCATCTCCGAGGTTCCAAAGGTATTTATCGACTGATCCTGAGGATTCATCGGTAAAGTTCACAACCAGTGGGGTATATCCTGATATTGGTTCTGCTGAGAAACTGGCGACTGGTATCTTCATGCCTTCAGTCACAATAATCGGATCCGGCACCTTCACCTCAGAAATTCCATCCGGCCCGGTGACTATCAGTTTCACCGAGTAATTCCCTGGTATTGCATAGATATGGATTGGACTCTGGTCATATGAGGAACCCCCATCACCGAAATCCCATACATATCCATCGATTGTTCCGGTAACATTTGTCTGGAATGAAGTGCGGAGAGGTGCCGGACCTGAAGTGTAATCACCGGTTATCGAAATCACCGGATAACCATGGGCACTCTGGTTAGTTGTATTACCCGGAGTTTTCGGATGAACAGGAACATCGGGCTCCTCCGTAACCGGGAGGGTTGGTTCAGGGATGAAGGCTGGAGATTTCTCTGCTACTGGAAGAGTGGTTGAGATCGTACTAATGAACCCTGGTTTCTTTGTCGTGGTAACACCACCAGGCCCTGACACTGTCAGACTAACCTGATAATCTCCAATGGTTTCATAGGTATGTACTGGCTCTTCATCATATGATACGGTTCCATCCCCAAGATCCCAGAAATATCCATCTACCTCTCCGGTAGTGACGGGATGCAGATGAACCCGGAATGGGAGAGATCCATTCGTGATATCAGCAGTAAAGTCGGCAGATGGTTTCTTTTTTCCTTCAGTGACTGTTATCGTCAGATTTGTGCTCCCTATTCCTCCCGGCCCTTCTATCGTGAGACCCGCTTTGTAGTATCCTGGATTCGTATAGGTATGAGTGGAATTCTGTTCTGCAGCATTTGCACCATCTCCAAAATCCCAGTTCCAGCTGGTGATTGTTCCTGATGACGAGTCAGTAAAGGTGATGGTGAGAGGAGCCTGTCCTTGTGTCACCGAAGCAGTCAAACCTGCAGTAGGTGGTGCCTCCGGCTCCATAACGTGAATAAGTGTTTCACTTCTGCTTTCTCCTCCAGGTCCTTTCACGATAAGTTTTCCTGTGTACGATCCGGGAGTAGTGTAGGTATGGTCTGACTGGTTTCCTGTGGCGGTCGAGCCATCCCCAAAGTCCCATTTCCAGTCTGTGATCTCTCCAGATGATGTATCTGAAAATCTTACCGATAGTGGAGCATACCCTTCAGTGCGATCTGTAGTAAAGGCTGACCAGGGTTGTGACAGAGAACTCGTCACCAGCACTAAAGTTGCATCGGTTCTGCTCTGACCTGACGGGCCGATAACCGTCAGATACGCGGGATAGGTTCCTGGGGTGGTATAGGTATGTCTGGGACTTTGCTCGGTAGAGGTTGCTCCGTCTCCAAAGTCCCAGTTCCAATCGGTTATCCCTCCAGTGGATGTATCTAAAAAGGACATTGAGAAGGGCGCGGGCCCTTGCGAACTGTAAGTTGAGAATGCGGCTTTTAACTGAGCTTTTTTGGACTCTCCTACAGATTGTTTTACCAGAATGTTCTGTTCCATCTGATCTTCTCCTCCTGGTCCGGTAATGGTGAGAGATGCAGTGTAGGTTCCCGCCACGGTATAGGTATGGTGTTGGGTCTGACCTACTCCATAAGATCCATCTCCGAAGTCCCAACTCCATTCGGAGATTGTTCCGGTTGATGCATCGGTGAAGTTAATTGGGAGTGGAGTAACTCCTTCATTCTGATCTGTGGTAAATGCTGCTTTCGGGGGTGTATCTGGTTCCTGAGGTTTTGCTACGTTGATAGTCTTTTCAGTTGTGTCTTGTCCTGCTGGTCCGGATACGGTGAGAACTGCAGTGTAGGTTCCTGGTTCGTTGTAGGTGTGCTGCTGGTTCTGGTCTGTTGCCGTTTTTCCATCTCCAAAGTCCCATTTGTATTCGGAGATTGTTCCGGTTGATACATCGGTGAAATTGATTGGGAGTGGAGTAACTCCTTCATTCTGATCTGTGGTAAATGCTGCTTTCGGCGGTGTATCTGGTTCCTGAGGTTTTGCTACGTTGATAGTCTTTTCAGTTGTGTCTTGTCCTGCTGGTCCGGATACGGTGAGAACTGCAGTGTAGGTTCCTGGTTCGTTGTAGGTGTGCTGCTGGTTCTGGT
>JAZDKH010000363.1:0-4348 GCA_043803325.1 Methanobacteriota archaeon
AAAATAAATCGTTAAATTGCTCTTACAGGCAAAAGCCCGGCGTATGTCACAGATGACAGATTGGCCTGTGACAATTCTGATGTCCATTACCTTCTGACATTTATGACTGAACAAATACTTACCCGTACCCTTATGTGATCATAGCACCATTATGCAGTATAGAGGATGACGACCTATGCAGTTCGTGGAAATAAGATCCGAAATCTGATTCCTCTTGATATGTCCTGTGGTGAGATGAGATCGATAACCCGGGTACCTGACCGGGTCATTCAGGAGTCTGAAATGCTGGTGAGATACTCGTATGCCATCTGATAACCCTCCAATCGGACTGGATGAAAACCTTCGGAAGAAGATCCGCAAAATCCTGGTAGCAGACGATACGTATGAAAACCGATATCTTCTAGAAGTATTGCTGGGAGCAAGTGGATATCAGGTTATATCTGTTGAAAATGGCCAGGAAGCTCTTGAAACGCTGAAAACAGAGAAAATTGATGCAATAATTTCTGACATTCTCATGCCGATACTTGATGGATTTATGCTTTGTCGGAAAGTAAAAGAAGATCCTGAACTCGTCCATATCCCATTTATTTTTTATTCTGCTGCCTACACCGAGCAAAAGGACCGTGAGTTTGGTCTTTCCCTCGGTGCTGATGAGTATGTCACCAAACCTATTGAACCTGAGGATTTCCTGGATATTCTCAAGGGAGCCCTTGAGCGTGCAGAACAGGGAGCCAAAGCCAGATTAGAGAAAATCCTCCCTGACAATCTTTCATACTATATTTCGTATTCAGAGGTTCTCGGAAGAAAACTTGATAAAACAGTAGTTGAATCAGATCAGCATAGAGAATTGGCCAGATTCAATGAAGAGAAGTACCGGCTGTTTCTGCAAAATCTCCAGGGAATTGGATATCTCATCCAAATTGGTGAGTCCATCCCATTAATCATCGAAGGCCAGGTCGAAGTGATAACCGGCTATCCTGCCACTGAATTTCTGAGTGGACAAAGGAGATGGCTGGATATACTTCATCCAGAGGATCAGGAACGATACCTTCAGGAAAAAACCAGGTTTCAATCACCGAATGGCGACAAATTATCTCACCAATATAGAATTATCCATAACAATGGGGAGATTAGGTGGGTGCATGAAATTGCATCGGTTCTTCGAAGGAGGGATTCAGATATTTTGCAGATACAGGGGGCAGTCTATGATATTACCCGGCAAAAACAGGCAGAAGAACAGATCCGGATATCTGAAGAACACTATCGGACACTTTTTGAAACGATGGTAGAAGGGGTGACCTACCAGGATAAAAGTGGCAATATTATTGATGCAAATCCTTCAGCAGAACGGATACTTGGTCTGACCATTGAAGAGATGCAAGGCAGGACAAGCATGGATCCCAGATGGAAATCTATTCATGACGATGGATCTCCATTTCCTGGAGAGGATCATCCTGCCATGGTTGCACTCAGGACCGGCCTCAAGAATTCACAGATCATGGGAGTATACAGCCCCCGTGATAACAGACATCATTGGATAATGGTGAATGCGGTTCCTCAATTTTTGCCTGGAGAAGAGTTTCCGAATCAGGTGTATACAACGTTAGAAGATATCACTCAGGAGAAGGATGCACGGGATCATATTGAACACCTCAATCGAATACTAAAAGCTCTGCGAATGGTTAATTTTCTGATAACCGGTGAGACGAAGAGAGACGTCCTTCTGAATAAGATCTGTTCATCTCTCGTACAGGGAGGAGGGTATCCGGGAATCTGGTTCATTTCTGAATCAGAATCGGGAAGGCAGGTATTTCAGGAGATATCAGACCCAAAAATCAGGGACAGCACGTTCAATACGGATATCAATCAGGGAAATATTCATTCATGGATGAATGCCGGACGGATATCTGATGAACAAATTATTTCTCACTCAACTCAGATAATAACCTCTGAAGATAATTCACGCTTGAAACATGAAGGATATGGAGTAATGATCACCCGGCTCTCCTATGAAGATGTGGAATATGGAACTATGTGTGTATGTATCCCTGATCCGTTTCTGCATGATCCAGAAGAAGAAAGCCTCTTTTTAGAAATAGCCCGGGATGTCAGTTTTGCTCTCCACCATATCCATGTTCTTCATAAGGAGGAAGCAGGCAGGAATGCCCTTTTAGCACGTGAGAAACAATATCGTGAACTCGTTGAAACAATTTCTGACACCATCTTCACACTCAATTCTGAAGGGGTTATTACCTATATCAGTCCTGCAGTAAGAGAGATTACCAGTTTTGATCCGTCTCATTATATCGGAAAAAAGTACCTTGATTTCGTTCATATTGATGATCGCGATGAGGTAGACAACTGGTTTAAAAAAATCCTTCTCAATCATATCTTCCCTATTGAATTCAGAATCGTAAATACGCAGGGCCAGATACAATATATCAGGGTAAAAGGAACCCCGGTAAAAGTACATGAGGAAGTTGTCGAAGTAACCGGGATATTATCCGATATTACTGTCTGGAAAGAGTCTGAAAAAAATATAGCGGAACATACAAAAGAAGTTCAGACTCTCTTGTCTCTGCATCTTTTCACTCACGAAAATGAGAAAGAGATTCTTCAATTCACCCTGCAGGCAGCATTAGATATTACCCATAGTGAGGTCGGATTCCTTGCCTTAATCAGTGAGGGAGGGAAAAAGGCAGATGTCCAAATCTGGTCTCCAGAAGGTATGAACCTACGTTCATTGGAACCTCTCTCAATCCATGAGATATGTCCTTTATCAGGGCTCTGGTCTCGGTGTCTCACTACAAAAAAGCCAGTAATTGTGAACGATTATGAGTCGCAATCCGATTCCCTGGGATATCTTGAGGGACATGTGCCAATATTCCGGTTTATTGAGGTTCCCATACTGGATGGAGAAAAGGTTACCGCAATCATTGCGGTTGCAAACCGGATAGAACCATATTCCGATGCCCATGCACATTCCCTCAACACGCTTGGAAATACACTATGGGAGATTATCCACCGGAGGCGGTCAGATCAAGAAATAAAAATGGCACTCACTCAAATCTCTCAGAATATGGAACAACTTGCAACCCTTAATGATACCATACGAAATCCTCTCACCATTATCGCACTTTATGCAGATTCAGTTGAAGAACAATATCAGAAAGGAATCTTACAAGCAGTACATGATATTGATGAAATGGTAAACCGACTGGATCAGGGATGGGTACAATCAGAAAAAGTAAAAAGGTTCCTGATAAAACATTATCAGTTTAAAGAAGAGGAATTTTAGAGGATAAAAAATGAAAATTTTGGTTATTGAAGATAATGAACAGAATTTGTACCTGATGAATTTTTTACTAAAAAGCAGTGGATTCACCGTAATTGAAGCTATGGATGGACCGGAGGGAATACTCCGGGCTCAGGAAGACCATCCTGACATCATACTACTGGATATCCAGCTTCCGGGAATGGATGGATATGAGATTGCTCAAATTATGCGAAGAACGGAGGATCTCAAAGATATCCCTATCATCGCAGTAACTTCATATGCAATGGCGGGTGATCGGGACCGAATTCTTGCTGCAGGTGCAACTGATTATATAGAAAAACCCATTAACCCTGAGACCTTTATCGATCAGATTCGGTTGCATTTCCCACAAAAAAGTTGAGTTGTATGATTGTTCTGATTGTTGATGACCAGTTTATAAATCGATATCTTCTCGAAAAACTTCTCCAGGGATATGGATTTGACGTCGTTGTTGCGGAAGACGGATTCGATGCTCTTGAGAAGGTCAAAACCAATGGTATCGACCTGATTATATCTGATATTCTGCTTCCCCGGATGGACGGATTTCAATTCTGTCGGAACATAAAAACAAACCCTGTGTATATGCATATTCCATTTATTTTCTATACTGCTGCATACACAGAGAAGAAAGATAGGGATTTTGCTGAGAGTCTAGGAGCAGATCGATATATCGTCAAACCGACAGATCCTCTAGAGTTTATCTCTATTATCCGGGACCTCTTGAGTGATTACCCTCATGTATCTCATAAAAAGCCAGAACTCCTTAATATTGAGGAGGGAGATTATCTCGCTGAACATAATCAGCGTCTTATCCGCCAACTAGAAAAAAAACTGTTTGAACTCGAAGAGCTCAATCGAAATCTCCAGCGTTCCGAAGAACGATATAAAAACCTGTTTGAAAATGCAAATGATGCAATCATTCTTCATGAAATATCTCCAAATGGTAATCTTGGAAAGATCTGTGAAATAAATGAAGTTGCATGTACACGCCTCGGATACACCCGGGACGAGTTAATCGGAACGAATATTGCA